>NZ_JAOQJM010000002.1:155858-217448 GCF_025566865.1 Blautia acetigignens | reverse complement strand
CGGAGGATTCGCTCCATATGGTTATGAATTGGTAAATGGAGAATTACAGATTGCAGAGGACGAAGCGGAGATTATTCGTTTGATTTATGACAAATTTATTCATACAAATATGGGAATCTCTGCGATTGCTGCATGGCTGAACCAGCATGGATATAAAAAGAAAAAACGACAGAATAATACATTGGACGCATTTGCCTCTTCCTTTATAAAAGGCGTTCTGGATAATCCGGTATACTGTGGAAAGTTGGCTTATGGACGAAGGAAGAACGAGAAAGTTTCTGGAACAAGAAATGAATATCGCATTGTAAAACAGGAAAATTATATGCTGCATGATGGTATCCACGAAGGGATTATTTCAGAAACAGATTGGGAGCTGGCACATCAAAAACGGGAAAAAACAGGTGTGAAATATGAAAAAACGCATAGTCTGGATCATGAGCATATCTTATCTGGAATATTGAGATGTCCGTTATGTGAAAGCGGTATGTATGGGAACGTGAACCGAAAGAAAAAGAAAGACGGAACCTTATATAAAGATTATTTCTATTATGCCTGTAAACATCGTCGTCTGGTAGACGGTCATAAATGTGGATATCGTAAACAATGGAGCGAGGAGAAGATTAACAATGCAGTGGAAGAAGTTATCCGGAAGCTGGTGAAGAATCCGAAATTTGAAGAAGCAATTCTGAATAAAATCGGTTCAAGAATTGATACAGAAGAAATAGAAAAAGAGATTGAAGGATTGGAAAAGCAGCACAAGCAGTTGACCGGAGCAAAAGCAAGACTTGGACAGCAGATGGATAGTCTGGATATCATGGATAAATTTTATGAAAAGAAATATCAGGATATGGAGACACGCTTATATCGTCTATATGATGAAATTGAAGGCGTGGAGAACAGTATAGAAGAAGTTAAGAATCGCCTGCTGAATATCCGGCAACAGAAAATATCAGAAGAAAACGTCTATCAATTTCTTTTATATTTTGATAAACTATATGATAAGTTCACCGACCTGGAGAAGAAAGAATTTCTTAACAGCTTTGTGGAACAGGTGGACATTTACGAGCAGGAGCAGCCAGATGGCAGATTCCTGAAGCACATAAAGTTCCGTTTTCCGGTGTATTTTGGAGACAGGGAGACACAGGAACTTTGTTGGGACAACGAAAGCACCGTGGAGACATGTTGCCTTTTGACAAACGAAAACCAGATGCCAAGGTAAAAATAGGCATTGATATGGATGATTATTACCGTATCAGGGAGAATGCTGAAAGCAAATAAACCTTTACAAAACCGAATAATACACTGAATTAAAGCAGGATAGAAGCTGTTGATGCGTTAGAAGATAACGTGTCAGCGGCTTTTTCTTTTTATCTGAAAATCTATTAGTCAAATCTGAAGGGAGTATGCAGCAAGTGATACAGGAGAACTCTTGGAGTGAGTTTTCCAAAATTATCACAAAATGTTTCCTGCTTATTTCTCCTGTCATATAATGTTTTGCAAATTATTTTGCATGGATGTTCGCTGATAATAGGTATTTATGATATCATGTAAAGTAATCGTATTCATTTTTTCTTCAGCAGTTTTTTGGATTTCATTATAGAATCCCTGCAAAGACAACTGAATATTAATGCCAACGCCGCAATCTGGATTGGTATGAGTATCTAAATGAAGCAATGGTTTATCACCTTCAACTGCTTTATAAATATCCAGCAATGTAATCTGGTCTGCTGGCTTTGAAAGAGAAGGACGGGCATGTCCGGCTACACTGGTCATAAGTCCGGCTTTTTTTAGTTTTAACATAAGCTGGCGCACAAAGCCGGGATTTGTATGGACACTTTCTGCAATTGAGGCACTGGAGAGAGATTTTTCCTGGTTGATAGCAATCAGAACCATCACATGGACAGTATCACTTAATTTCGTTGAATATTTCATGATAAGAAACTCCTTGTAGTATAATATAATGATTTTGCTTTCACATTTTTGAGACAAAATATTTCTGGCTTGTTAAAAACATCTCAAGTTCTCAACAGTTCTTTTCAATGTGTTGGGAACTTGTACATATTTTTTATTTTGATGATTGTAAATAATATAATTACAACTATAATAAAATTTAAAGGAAAAGTCAACACAGGAATGAAACTTACGGAGGATTGTATCATATGCTGATCGTAAACATATTTATGAAACCACCAAAATCCTTGCATAAACATTGATTATTATATGATGCGATGAAATATTTACAAAGGAGAGCTTATGGAATACAAAAATCAAACAGAAAATCGTGCATTTCAGGAAATGTTGCAGGCAGCAGTAAAACGGCTGCAAAATCGTTCCGGAGAGGATCTTGCTGCAAAAAGTGGAGCTGTTTTTCATAGCAGCCGAAATGTGCTTGAAGTACTGAGTTTTTATGAAACGATTGAAATTCAACTCCCTGAGTTTCGTATTAACTCAAATATGGATGAATGGCATTATCTGATATTGCTGCATTATCTGGATATGGCCGATGGAATAGAAGGCTCACAGAAGCTCATTACTTTTGGTAACCTGAAAGATGGATTGATTCGAGGAACCAAGTTTGACCGGACTGCAGAGCAGAAACTGGAAAAACTTTTGCAGGATAAAGATCCTGAGAAAATTCAGAAAGCATGTACAAGTCTGGGTGCAGAATTCACAGAGACAAAGGCGGATCTGAGTGCTGTTTTTCCAGTTCTGCCAAGATATCCGGTAACTTTAAAGATATGGTTTGCGGATGAAGAATTTCCTGCATCGGGAAAACTATTTCTTCAAGATCATGCCGATCATTATCTGAGTGTAGAAGATGCGGTAACAGTTGGAGAAATTTTACTGCAAAAATTATCGGAAGCATTTTCTTCCCTCTGATCATGAATCAGAAAACTTTCCAGTCCGGCTTTGATAAATTTGTCGATTACTGTCTGAATCTGTTTCCAGTCATTACAGTGATTGCGGAGCATCAGTCTGTTGATGGAAAGGCAGCCATTCATTTGAAAATAAAAAACCGATTCTGCCTGTTCAAAGGTCAGGAGGCTGTGTGACATAAGCCAGGTCACATAGCCTTCTTTTGTATTTTCTGCTATTTTTTCCAGAAGAATAGGGGCAATTGCATCATCCAGAAACAGTGCCCTGTATTGTGATTCCATCTGTATTTTCTGACAGAACGGATAGGAACAGCTTTTTTGATTTAGACAGAATAAATGATCTACAGTTGTTAACATATCCTGAGTCATATCATTAAAAATATCGGATAATACATCATGGACATCGTAGTAATGAAGATAAAAAGTGCCACGGTTGATTTCAGCATTTTTGCAGATCTCTGTAACTGTAATTTTCGTAAAACTTTTCTGCTTTAACAATTCTAAGAACGTATCTTTTATGGTTTGCCTAGTATAGCGGGTACGGCGATCCTGTTTTCTCGTTTTTTCTGACATTATATACTCCTGTATTATTTGGTATCATATGATTCCTCAACAATTTTTCTGATGTGTTGAGCAGCCATACAAATCTCACAGATTGATTATTGTAATTTATATAGTAACAACTATAATGGGATTTAAAGAAAAAGTCAACAAATTATTCAGAATTTTAGGAGGAAAAACATGGGACATGTAATTGCAGTATCAGGAAAAGGCGGCGTAGGAAAAACAACTCTTTGTGGATTGTTGATCCAGTATTTATGTGAAAGCGGAAAACGTCCGGTCCTGGCGGTGGATGCAGATGCAAATGCAAATTTGAACGAAGTGCTCGGTGTTGAGCCAGAGATCACACTTGGGGAGCTGAGAGAAGAAATTGAGCGGGCAGGTGTCGACCCACGATATCAGATTCCCTCCGGTATGACAAAACAGGCATATCTGGAAATGCGCCTTTCCGATGCAATTGCAGAAGAAGATGATTATGATCTGATGGTAATGGGGCGAACCCAGGGACAGGGCTGTTATTGTTTTGTAAATGGTCTTGTACAGACCCAGGTTCAGAAACTGCAAAGCCATTATCCATATATTGTGGTTGATAACGAAGCGGGTATGGAACACATCAGCAGAGGAATCCTGCCAATGATGGAAGTTGCGATTCTTGTAAGTGACTGTTCCAGAAGAGGTGTTCAGGCAGCCGGACGTATTGCAAAGCTGATGAAGGAATTAAACTTTAAGCCACAAAAGACAGGATTAATTGTGAATCGTGTTCCGGATGGAAAATTGGATGCCGGAACTCTGGAAGAAATCCGAAATCAGGGACTGGAGCTGTTAGGGGTTGTACCACATGATGACCAGGTATATCAGTATGACTGTGATGGAAAGCCGATCATACGGCTTCCGAAAGATTCTCCTGTAAGAAGTGCACTGGGAGAAATTGTAAAGAAGTTAGGATTGTGAGTTGGAGGGTTGAAAGTTTGAAGATTGAGTAAACAGAAATATTATCTGATTTGGTATAACCAATTGCAAAGAAAGGAAAATCTTCATGGGAAATCATTGGACAGAAATAGAAAAATATTTAGAAGACCAGAAGATAGCGCAGGAACTGATTGGAGAATTGAGAGATTTTCACATGCGTTATGAGGTAGAGGATCAGGTAAAGGAACGGGTAGAAAAACCGGATATCCTATTTTATGGGAAAAAGATTCTGGAAATGTCAATAGCAGCGCTTCTTCAGGGAGATAACCTGTTACTTTCCGGTGCAAAAGCTACAGGGAAAAATGTACTATGTGAGACACTGGCATGGATATTCGGAAGACCGGAATACGACATTTCTTTTCATGTAAATACAGACAGTGCCGATCTGATTGGAACGGATACCTTTATAAATAATGAGGTTCGCCTTCGGAAAGGTCCCATCTACCAATGAGCGGAATTTGGAGGATTTGGAATCCTGGACGAAATCAATATGGCAAAAAATGATGCAGTTTCTGTACTGCATGCCACACTGGATCATCGGCGCAGAATCGATATTCCAGGATATAACAGGATTTTACTTCATCCGGCAACACGATTTATCGGCACGATGAATTATGGTTATGCAGGTACCAGAGAGCTAAATGAAGCATTAGTTTCAAGGTTTATGGTAATTGATATGCCTGAAATGGATGAGGATAGTGTCCTTTTTGTATTAAGACAACATTTTCCAGATGGGGAAAAAAGTGCACTGAAAGCTTTTGCAGGGCTGTTTCTGGATTTGCAGATCAAAGCTTATCATGGAGAAATCTCAACAAAATCTCTTGACCTGAGAGGATTGGTTTCTGCTGTAAAAGCAACAAGAAGCGGACTTTCTCCAATTGATGCAATCCAGATGGGGATCATAAATAAAAGTTTTGATGTATTTGAAAAAGAGATCGTAGAAGATGTGGTTTCTACCAGAATCCCATCTTCCTGGACCGGAAAAGACATATGGGGGTAAACTTGTATGGAGGATGTCAGATGGCCGGCGGAACAACTGGAAGAACATCGTCTGGAGATCAGCAATCGTATCAGAAATCTTTTTTGGACAGTCAGTGGTGATTATGATATAGAATTTGAACCGGACACAGAAAAATATGTTTATTCACAACAAACGGTTCTATATGAGGCAGTGAAGCAGGGTGCCTTTGCACGATATTTTGATCAGAAGAAACTTGGCATGTATTTGATGAAAAAATTACATTTTTCTGCTGGAGAAGATATGCTTTTGCCTCTTGCTGGATTATGCATGGATGCTGCAGTGAATTGTTTTATCATTCGAGAACGTTTGGGAACAAAGGAAATCAGAGAACAGGCGTTCAGAGAATTGGAAAAGGCCGAGGAAGAACAGGTATCAGACAAAGCTGGAACAGACCTGATTCACAGGATTAGGCTTCTGTATATAAGGCATGTTCTGGAGAACACAGACGATAAGGGAATGGATCCACAGGCAGAGATTGCATTGTACAAGATTCTATCTCTGAAGAATGCGGAAAATACGGAAGATGTCATAAACGTGATAGATGAGATTTATAATCATGTTCTGGATCCTTCTTTTGAAAAAAGGAATGGAAATCTGGAGAAGATTCTGAATTTACCGGATATGGCATTGGCCAATGATGCGTGGCAGGAATGCATGACAGATGAACAGATGGAAGACATCATTCAAAAATATCTTTCTAATCTCAAAAAAAAGATGATGAGTCTGGATATCAGAAACAAAAAGAAAAAAAGATTTTATTTCTCTCCGGAAAATGAAGAAGTTCCGGAAAGCTCGGAGAATATAAATCCACAGGCAGTGCGACGGATACGGGAATATGTGGAACTGAATTACGGGAAATCGTATCTGAGTGAATCGGAGCAGGCCAGAATCAACCGGAAATTTTGTACAGGAATCCACAAAAACTGTATCCTGTATCTTACAGATGGAATTTTACAGAACCCTGTCATAAAAAATAATCAATACCGTTTTTCTCAGCTGCAGTTTGAAAAAAATAAAGCCTATTATGGAAATAATCACTGGATCATCAAAAGAAATATTTCTGTGTTGGCAGAGTCACTGAAACGGGCATTTATAATCCGAAAGGATGATTCTGTCAGCAGATCTGATGCAGGGCAGCTTGTTCCTGAAAGGTTATGGAAAATTGGAAGAACAGACGATGACAAGTTATTTAATAGAAAAAAGAGATCTGAAGATTCTGAGTTTGTAATAGACGTCCTGATTGATTCCAGTGGTTCCCAAGCTGGCAGACAGGCTCAGGTAGCGGCTCAGGGATATATTATCAGTGAAGCATTAAGCCAGGCAGGAATTCCTCATCGGGTGACAGGATACTGTGCTTTCTGGGGATATACAGTACTTCAGAGATTTCGGGATTATGAAGATCCAAGGGAAACAAATGAAAGAATCTTTCAATTTCGGGCGTATGCCAATAACAGAGATGGGCTTGCACTGAAAACAGTCTGTTCCTCTCTCATGGAGCGACCGGAAAAAAATAAGATTTTAATCGTATTAAGTGATGGAAAACCCTGTGATATGAGCATACAACGACCAGGAACCCGCCAGCCCAAGATCTATGACGGAGAAGGAGCTGTGAAAGATACTGCTTATGAGGTGCGTCGGGCCAGAAATCAGGGAATTTTCGTGATTGGTATTTTTGTAGGGAATGAAGAAGAACTCTCCGTGGAAAAGAGAATCTATGGAAAAGACTTTGCCTATATTCGTAATATCAGCAATTTTTCCCGTATGGTAGGAACTTTTTTGCGAAGACAAATTGATATGGAATGAAAATGGAGAAATCACTATGGGTAAAATTGAATTTGCCAATTGCCAGGATGTAAGAAATCAGAAAAAGATACAGGAATTAGATTGTCCACGCTGTCATGAACCGGGAGGCATTGAAGCCTTTGTGAAAGACGGGATACTTGCAGAGGACGGAGTATGTGATAACTGCGGATATATTCTTCCAGAAGGAACAGAACTGGAGGAAGTGGAGTAAGAAGTATTTAAGGAGATAACAGATGAAAATTGCTGTAACTGGAAAAGGTGGATGTGGAAAAAGTACAGTAACCAGTCTTTTGGCTAAGGCTTTAGCCAGACGAGGAAAAGAAATTTTGGTAATTGATTCCGATGAATCTAATTATGGTCTGCACCGGCAGCTAGGTATGAAGCTTCCCAGAGATTTTACAGACTATTTCGGTGGTAAGCAAAATGTTTTAAATGACATGATGTTATCAAAATTTACTCATCAGTTTTTTGAAGAAACCTGGACTATAAATGATATACCGGAAGATTATTATAGTCTGAAGGACGGTGTAAAACTGATGACCAGTGGAAAAATTCATCAAGCAAATGAAGGGTGTTCTTGTGCTATGGGAACTGTTATGACTCAATTTATCCAAAATCTTAGGCTTACAGAAGATCAATTTGCGCTAATGGATATGGAGGCTGGTGTTGAACACTTTGGACGTGGAATTGATAACGGTGTAGATTTGATATTGATAATCATAGATCCATCCTATGAATCCCTACAGCTTTCCAAAAAAATCGGGGAATTATCGGAAAGTATTCGAAAACCATTTTATTACGTTCTCAATAAAGTAACAAAAGAGAATCAGGAAATGATGTATGAATCTGTATGGAATTCAAGTCGAGTCGCTGTATCTCTTAGTGCGGATCCTAGTATTATGGGAGAGGGACTGATAGGAAAAGAACTATCAGAAAAACCAGATGCTATTGAAAACTTAACAGAATTTCTACTTTCTATTTAATGCGAAATGGAGGAAAAAAGAGAATGATCAGTGTTGAAATGGAAGATGTTCTGGCAGTATTACAATTATGCAAACCGTATATTATCGGTATTATTGCTGCACTTGTAATTGGAATCGTAATTATGATCGCATGCCGCAGAATGTCCAGGGGAAAAAGATTTCTGATAAGGGGAGAAGCTGCGATTGCAATGGCTCTTGCAGTCGTTGTCTGCGTGAATATGATCTGTTTTGGACCAATGGCTACGTTGATTGGACTGGCAAAGGGAAATGGAACTTTAAGCGATGAAACAAATGAAGAAGCTGCGGAAGTGGCAGAAAAAATTATGGAAGACGGAATTGTTCTTCTGAAGAATGAAAGCCTGCTTCCTTTAAATGAAACAAAAAAACTGAATATTTTTGGCTGGGAATCTATTAATCCGGCTTACGGAGGAGCTGGTTCCGGTGGTATTAATGATCTGTATGATATTGTCAGTCTGAATCAGGGACTTGAAAATGCCGGATTTTCTATTAACCAGGAACTGGTTGATTTTTATAACAATTATGGTGCAGATAATCCGGAAATGTCTATCCAGAAACAGAGCTGGACATTACCGGAGCCACCTGTAGATACTTACAGTGCTGAGCTTATTAAAAGCGCGAAAGAATATTCTGATGTGGCAGCTGTGGTTCTTTCCAGAAAAGCAGGTGAAGGTCATAATGATATTCCTATGGATGTAAGAAAAGCAGCATATGATAATAATTCAGATGAATATGATGATTTTCCTGAGGGAGAGCATTATTTACAGCTTTCACAAACTGAGAGAGATATGGTGGATATGGTTTGCTCAAACTTTGATAATGTGATTGTGATTTATAATGGAGCAAATCAGTTTGAACTTGGTTTCGCAGATGAATATCCTCAGATTAAATCTGTTGTATGGTGCCCCGGAACGGGAAATGTGGGATTTAATGCACTTGGTAAAGTATTTTCAGGTGAAGTCAATCCTTCCGGAAAAACACCGGATACATTTATTTATGATATGACAACTGCTCCGTGGTGGAATAATGCAGAAAAAACGGAGTATACAAATCTGGCAGATATGGCCGTTGAAGGAATGAACGCAGGAACTGCGCAGGTGTATGCTCCGGCATTTACCAATTATGTGGAAGGCATTTATGTAGGATACAAGTACTATGAAACAGCTGCACAGGAAGGTGCGATTGATTACGATAAGACTGTACAGTATCCATTTGGATATGGTCTGAGTTACACGGAATTTGAACAGAAAATGGGTGAACTGGAGGAAAAAGACGGACAGATTTCTGTAGATGTAGAAGTAACCAACACCGGAGATGTTGCCGGAAAAGATGTAGTAGAAGTGTATTATAAACCGCCATATACAAATGGCGGAATTGAGAAAGCATCTGCAAATCTGATCGAGTTTGCAAAAACAGATCTGCTTCAGCCGGGAGAATCTCAGATTGTTACAGCTACATTCAGTATAGAAGATATGGCCTCTTATGATGAGAATACTGCAAAAGCATATGTTCTTGAAAAAGGCGATTATATGATTTCTATCAACAGCGATTCACATACTGTGCTGGATCAGAAAACTTATACTGCAGATAAAGATGTAGTATATAAGGGAGAAAATAAAAGAGCATCAGATGATACTGCAGCAACAAATGTATTTGAAGATGCAAAAGGCGATGTGACATATTTATCACGAGCAGATCATTTTGCAAATTATGAAGAGGCTACAGCAGCACCGGCATCTGCAGAGCTGGGTGAGCCATATGTTTCTGAATATCATCTGAACAGCAACTTTGATAAGACTACATACCTCAATGATGAGGATGTAATGCCGACAACGGGAGCAGATAATGGACTTACATTAGCTGATATGCGTGATGCTGATTATGACGATCCTCGTTGGGAAAAACTTCTGGATCAGCTTACTGTTGACGAAATGACAAATATGATTGCAATGGCTGGTTATCAGACAGCAGCCATGGATTCTGTGGGAAAAGTGGCTACACTTGATTTCGATGGACCAGCAGCAATTAATAACAACTTTACAGGAGTTGGTTCTATTGGATTTCCAATTGAAGTTGTGGTTGCTTCCACATGGAATAAGGAACTTGCACAGGCCTGGGGTGAATACATGGGCAAGATCAGTCAGGAAATGGGTGCAGAGGGCTGGTATGCACCAGGTATGAATACTCATAGAACTGCATTTGGAGCAAGAAACTATGAATACTTTTCAGAAGATGGAGTTCTTGCAGGAAATATGGGAGCAAAAGCAGTAGAAGGAGCAAGAAAATATGGAGTTTATTCTTATATCAAACATTTTGCTCTGTATGAGGGAAATGCAAAGATGGTAAGTGTCTGGTCAAATGAGCAGGCAATCCGGGAAATCTATCTGAAACCATTTGAAATTTCTGTAAAACAGGGTGGCGCAAATGCGGTTATGGTTTCCTGGAGCTTCCTTGGAGATAAATGGACTGGAGAAAGCAGTAACCTTATGAATACAGTTCTCAGAGATGAATGGGGATTCAGGGGAATGGCGCTTACAGACTTCTTCCGAAACAATGGTCATGGATTTATGAATGCAGATGCAGCTTTGGCGAATGGAGTAGATGCAATGTTGTCCACATTCAACGGAGAAGAGAACAATGTAGCCAATCCGGAGCATCCAACATCTGTACTTCAGATGAGGAATGCCTGCAAAAATGTCATGTATACAGTTGTAAGCAGCTGGGCTTATGATGGAGAACATGAAGAAACAGGTATGGAAAACTGGAAAAAAGCAGGAATTGGTATCGACATTGTAATAGCACTTTTCATGGCAGGAATGGAAGTACTGGTAATCAGAGGATATAAGAAAAGAAAGAATGCTGAATAAGGATGAAAGTGGGATGGAATCAAAGCTTCGGTTACCTATACAGGTGACAGAGACGGAGCTGAGGTTGTTCAGACGTATGTAAGAAAAGTAGAAGAACAGTTCGAGTATATGTATCGGCTGTTCTTTTTTTATTTTCGAACGTTAAAACGGTAATGTTTATCTTGTGTATAGTAGAACATTAGAGTATAATAAAACCAGTTTTTTGCATAAGTTTAAAAGCCATAATAAGGAAATCGGCAAACCAGATGAAAATCTGGGACGCAAAGCTACAGGGCCTGTAAAATGGCAGCCAGTTGCATGAAATGAGATGCACTGTCTGTTTGACAGTGCTTTTTTTGCGGAATGACTTATCAACAGAAGATGAAAGGAAAATTATGAAATTGAAAAAAATATTTGGTGTATCTGTTGTAACTGTGCTGTTATGTCTTACGGGCTGTACGAATAAAAAAGCTTATTTATGAAGAACGGCTGAATCAGATGGATGAAGTGACCCATCAGATGTTTTTAAATCTGGAAGATGTTATGGGCACAAAATGGGATTATGTCCAGGTACAATTCATGTGCTTTATCATTCTGTTTGCAGTTGTTGCGGCAGTTTGTGTAATTACAGCTATCGTAACAGTGCTTAGAAAAAAACAGAGTGAAGCAATTGAAGTTGAAAGAGAAAATAACACAAAACTGGAAACAATCAATAAGACGATTCCAATCATTGCCATGACTGCCAATGCATTTTCGGAGGATATCCAGTATTCCTTTGCGGCTGGTATGAACGTACATATTTCAAAACCGGTTGAGATGAAGGTACTGGAAAAGACAATCAGAAGCATAAAATTCGTGGGGGTATCGAACCGCAGGTCACTGAACAGTGACAAATGAAAAGTAACCAGACATAAAAAAATCGAAAAGGATAGTTAGGAATAGATAGAAAATGAAAGGAAAAAGAGTGATTGCAGGCATTCTGCTTGCGGGAATTTTAGCAGTCACCCTGGCAGGGTGTAAAAACACAGATAACACGAAAGAAGAAAACGAAAAGCCTATTATTACCCTCGGCAGCGACAACTATCCACCATATAATTATCTGAATGAGGATGGTGTACCGACGGGAATTGATGTAGAACTGGCTACAGAAGCTTTCAAAAGAATGGGATATCAGGTGGAGGTTGTCCAGATCAACTGGGAGAAGAAAAAAGAAATGGTGGAAAGCGGAGAGATTGACTGTATCATGGGCTGCTTTTCCATGGAAGGGCGTCTTGATGATTACCGCTGGGCGGGACCATATATAGCAAGCCGTCAGGTGGTTGCGGTAAATGAGAATAGTGATATCTATACACTGAGTGACCTGGAGGGAAAGAACCTGGCTGTTCAGTCCACAACCAAACCGGAAGGCATCTTTCTGAACCGGACGGATGAGAGAATCCCAAAGCTGGGCAATCTGATCAGCCTGGGACACAGGGAGCTGATCTATACGTTTCTGGGAAAAGGATATGTAGATGCAGTCGCCGCACATGAGGAATCTATTGTTCAGTATATGAAAGATTATGATGCAAGCTTCCGTATTCTGGAAGAGCCTTTGATGATCACTGGAATAGGTGTTGCTTTTGCAAAAGATGATGACAGAGGAATCTGTGAACAGATGAGCCAGACACTGGAAGAAATGCGTCAGGATGGCACATCCTTGAAAATTATTGAAAAATATCTGGATGATCCCCAGAAGTATCTGGAGGTGGATGATCTTGGATATTAAGAAAAAAGAAAAACGAATCCAGCTGCTCGGCGGTCTGATTGGAATCTGTGTGGCTGTAGCCTCTCTGTTTTATTTCTTTCACGCAGAAAAAGAGGAAGCAGAGAAAAGAATGGTGGAGATTGTAAACTATGTGAAAGTGCAGTGCTCCACCTACACCCATTATAATGAATCTTCAGAATCCAAAAGTCTTCTCCGTGCCATTGAAAGTGCCAGACAGATGAGTACAAATATCGACATGGAAACAGAAAATGATGGTCAGCTAAGTCAGGAGTTCCTGAAAGAAAATCTGCAGACTCTCTGGGTGGATGGTATCATTGTACTGGATACAGAGGGAAAGATAGACTGTGAATACAGCACGGATGAATCTCTGGCCAATGAAATTACGGCATATCTGCAAAAAGATATTATTATGGATTTTGCCGGATATGAAGAAAGATCTTATTCAGAACGGTTTGCCAGGGAAGACGGATCCTATATTGATGTTGCAGCCTGTGCCAGAAAAGATGCACCGGGTATTGTGGCAATCTACTATTACACACCTCCTGAATTTGCCAGAAATTATACACTGACGATACAGGGACTTTTAAATGGTTATAGTATCCAGAAAGATGGAACGATTATTGTTGCAGACGAGGGGATCGTTGTTGCCAGCAATGATGAGAGCTTGCTGGGGCAGAATACGGCTGACAACGAAGTTGTTCAGGCAATGAAGAGGCATACAGATAGTCAACACATTTACCATTTGAAAAATGAAGGAATCGGATGTTACGGAATCATGCTTAAGCAGAGAGATTATTATATCTATGCGTATCTTCCGGATACAGAAGTGTTCCATAATCTTCCATTAAGTGTGATAAGCGTTATTTTTCTTTATTTTCTGATGTTTAGTATATTCTGGTTCTGGACATACAGAACCAATCTGGCACACCGGAAACAGGAACAGGAAAAAGATGAAAAATATAAAGCAGAACTTCTGATAGCAGCAAAAAAGGCAGAAGCAGCCAATGAGACAAAAACAGAGCTTCTACAGCGAATGAGTCATGATATCCGGACTCCAATCAATGGAATCTGTGGCATGGTAAATATGGCAGATCATTATGCAGATGATATAGAAAAGCAGACAGAATACAGAACAAAGGTGAAAGAGGCATCCAATCTGCTGCTGGAACTGGTAAATGATGTTCTGGACATGAGTAAGCTTGAGTCAGGTGAAATCGTTCTGGAAAAGATTCCATTTAATCTGAACAAAATTTTCATGGAAGTATTTGTTGTGATCGAGCAGATGGCAGCAGAACAGAATATCCGGATCAAATGGGAGAAGAAAGAAATCACGCACTGTGCTCTTATTGGAAGTCCGGGATATGTGAAACGTGTGATGATGAATATTCTGTCCAATGCGGTGAAATATAACAGAGAAAACGGACATATCTATATCAGCTGCATTGAAATTCCATCCGAACAGCCAGAAATGACGACAATGGAATTTGTCTGCCAGGATACAGGAATCGGAATGACTGAGGAGTTCCAGAAATGTGTGTTTGAACCATTTGCACAGGAACATACGGGAAGCCGCACAAAGTTTGCCGGAACCGGACTGGGAATGGCCATTTCAAGGAAGCTGGTCGAGAAAATGGATGGAACCATTACTTTTGAAAGTGAAAAAGGCGTAGGGACGACATTTGTGATCCGGGTTCCATTTAAAATAGATCTGGATGCGGATAAACATGAAGAACAGACGGATGCATCAGAAAAATCTATAAAGGGGTTGAATATTCTTCTGGCAGAAGATAATGAGCTGAATATGGAAATCGCCGAATTTATGCTTCAGAATGAAGGCGCTCACGTGTCAAAAGCATGGAATGGACAGGAAGCGATCGAAGTATTCAAAAAAAGTGAGCCTGGTGAATTTGATGTCATTCTTATGGACATTATGATGCCGATCATGAATGGTTATGAAGCTACAAAAATAATCAGGTCTCTGGACAGAGAGGATGCAAAGGTAATACCGATCATTGCAATGACAGCAAATGCGTTCACGGAGGACAGAATAAGAGCAAAAGAAGCAGGAATGGATGAACATGTTGCTAAGCCTGTTGATGTGGAATTACTGGTAAAAGTAATTCATAAATTGGTGAAATAATTGATAGGGTAATGTTAAATAAGCGGTGCACACACACTGAAAGGTGTGTGTCAGAATCTTTTCTTATATTTTTTATAGTGAAAGATTGCTTGAAGTGCGGTAAGGAATATGGTATCATAATAGAACGTATATTCGATTAAAGCAAGGCGGTGAATAAGATTGACGAATACTGGCAAAATACAGGCAATCCGGTCTGTCCTTTTATTGAATGATCCGGATAAAAGCCAGTATATTAAACTTCTGGAAGATCTGGGAGATTTGCTGCGGGGCAGGTTCTTCCGGTTCTGGTGCGGATGAAGGATGTTTCTGGTCCGTTTTACAGATACGGGCGGCGGAATACAGGTGAAGGCTCACAGGCTGTTTGCAACGAGGGAAGAAGCTGAAAAGAGTATTGAGAAGGCATCAGAGACAAAGAAGGTGCGTGGGAATCCGTATGACCGATGGTATTGAACGGATGGTAAAGTAAATAAATGCATCAGGGGAAACCTGTTGTTGTCTGTGGAGAGATCTGCAGATGGCAGCAGGTTTATTTTTTTGTGTGAAAGGACAAGGAAGTAGATACTCGAGTGTTCCAAGGAATCCGTTTTCTTTTGGAAGAGAATAGTTATTACCTAATTGGGCAATCAGGTGAGCTACTGTGGTGTAAAACTGTGTTTCTTCCTTTTTGACATTAAGGCTAAAATCTCCTGTGGGTTTGTTAATTGACGTCCGGGAAGTGTCTGCTTTGGTGTGCGGTCATGATCAGCTTCGTCAATTGCTGCAACAAAACGTTTTACGCTATTGGGATTGGATACGACAAAATTATGAGTAATACTTGAAGTAGCCATGTTAACCGATATGCTCTGTATCTGTTTTCATTATGATAGGTATTTGAATTTGGAAAAGAAATTCCATACAGGCATTGTTGATTCAATCAGAAAGGAAAACAAACTCATGAAATCAGTAATTTCCATTGGAAATCAGGATTTTATATCCATATGATCGGCCGTGCCATCAATGATGTGACCATCAATGGAATCTTCGGCGCAGGAGGAGATACCATGTTTGATATGTACAGCCTGGCAGTGTGCATGTGGTGCTTGGCCATTCCCCTGGCAGCCGCCGGAACCTACTACTTCCACTGGCCCGTTGTGGTAGTATACGCCTGCACCTGCATCGACGAGGTGGGCAAGCTCCCCTGGGTACTCCATCATTTCCAGAAATACAAATGGGTGAAGGACCTGACACGCTGACTTTCAGCAAACCTGTTTTTTCATCATCCGGTAGTAGCAGGAAATCAGCAGTGCGCAGGCTCCGAACCATGCAAGGGGGCTGGCGATGCAGACGGAGAAATATCCAAGAACTGCAGAAAGTCCCAGTGTTGTTGCGATGCGCATAACAAGTTCGATCATACAGGCAGTAAATGGAGCCCAGCCATTTCCCATACTTTGTACAGATGCCCGGTAAATGGACAGTAATCCCAAAAGAAAGTAACAGGGAGCGACAAAGGTTAAGTACTGGTCTGAGTAGGAATAAATTTCTGCAGTTGGATTGGAAAGAAAAAGCTCTACAATAGGATGGCGCAGAAAAAGAATTCCAAGGCACATGATCAGATTCAAGGCTTCTGTCTGTATCAGGCATGCACGCACGCTCAGACGAATCCGTTTCTTATTGCCAGCACCAAAATTTTGTGATACATAAGCAGAAATTGCAGCGATCATGGCATTATTTACAAGCACGGATACCTGGTCTGCTTTGGAGGCAGCTGTGTATCCTGCAACTGCATAAGTTCCCAGGGAATTGACAACTGCCTGCATGGCAAGCTGCCCGATACACATAACAGACATTTGAAATCCCATCTGAAATCCAATTTTTAAATGGGAAAAAAGCGGACTTTTCAGCTGGTCGAAATCCTGTCGGCTGATATGCAAAACCTGATATTTTTTCAGCCCGACCAGCAGACAGAAGAATGCGGAAAGGAGCTGGGAAATAACAGTAGCCCAGGCTGCACCTGCAACGCCCATATGGAACGGAACAATAAAAAGCAGATCTAAAAAAATATTCAATATAGAAGAAAACACCAGAAAATACAGAGGCATATTGCTGTCTCCCAGGGCACGAAGCATATTGGAAATCAGGTTATAAAAGACGGTTGCACTGGTTCCAAGAAGAACAACAAACATATAGTCATAGGCCTCTTTGGAAATGTCTTCCGGTATTTTCATAATGGTTATAAGCTGGTGCGCCAGCAGGCAGCAGATCAAAGTCAGCAAAACAGAGAAGAAAATACTTAAGACAGCAGATGCTGCAATGCTTTTTCGCATAACACAAAGTAAATAATAATACTGGTGGAACCAACTGCTGCAAGTGAATTCGTGCCAAGTGTTTTTCCCACAATCACAGAATCTGCCAGCGTGTAAAACAGCTGGAATAGATTTCCGATAATAACAGGAACCGCAAATTTCAGCAGACACCAAAATGGATTCTCGCTTGTTAAATCCTTTTTTTGCGAACGGTTCATAATAGCCTGCTGTTTCTTACATTTTTTCTGATACGTATTCGTACAATCACACTTCCATATGTGTAATCAAAACGATTTGTATTATATCATCAAAAAAAGAAAAAATATTGCATAATCTCACAATTATATAGTACAATATCACTATTGAAAAGGATGTGGGAATTTATGCAGAGTGTCAGCACCAATCTTAACCTTCAGGAAACAAGAAGACACGGCAGTCCTGACTTTCCCCTGGAATTTAATACAGATGATACACGGGATTATTACAAGAATGATATTAACTGGCATTGGCATGAGGAATTTGAACTGGTCTATATTATAGAAGGATGTGTTGCCTGTCATATTAATCAGAGTGTATATGAACTTCAGCCAGGGGAGGGTATTTTTATTAACAGCAGTGTGCTGCACCGTTTTACCTCGGAAAAATACGGGATTATAACGAATGTGATATTTCTGCCGGCTTTTCTGGCTGCCAAAGAGAGCCTTATTTACAGAAAATATGTGATGCCGCTGGAAAAGGCTGAGATGCCATGTATTGTGTTAAGAAAAGAAGAAGTATGGAAAAAGCAGATGTTGTCTCTTTTACAGGAACTGTTTTCTAACCTGAAAACTGCTGAATGGAATGAATTATCTATTCGAAATCAGCTAAGCGAAATATGGCTTCTTATGTTTTTAAAGTTGAACAGCGAACAGCTTGCCCCGAAAATGGTCAATGGTTCCGCCCATTCCAGGAAAATGCTGCAGGCTATGATTCAGTACATCCAGATGCATTTTGAAAGGCCAATTACCCTTGCCGATATTGCAGGGGCAGCTAATATCAGCAAAAATACTGCTTTGCGTTATTTTCAGGAAAATATAGGAATTTCTCCAGTGGAATACCTGATGCAGTATCGTCTGAATAATGCCTGCAAAATGCTTCGGGAAACCTCTGAGAAAATAACTTACATTGCCAGATGTGCAGGATATGACAACGTAAGTTATTTTAACCGGATCTTTAAGAAATACGTGGGAAAAACTCCGTCCCAGTACCGGGCGGAACGAAGCAAGGAGTGAACATCGAGTTGCTTAGTTTAACAGACTAATGGATTTCTTCAGCCACTCAATCATCATTTCTTCCCGCATAATAGCGCCCATGAGTACCAGATAGTCGCCGAATTCATTGGAATCACTGTCTGGAACCTGGGAGAATTTCTGCTGGTTGTTCTGAAGGTGCTTCAGGCGGGCGGTGTGCCTGTAGACCTGTTCTTCCAGCATAAATTTCCGTTCTTCTTTGGGCAGGCAGCTGCAGAAAAAAATCTTCAGTCGGGAGATGTCCTTAGGGGTGGGCTGGGCCGGCGTTTCTGAGGAGAGCCAGGACATGAAATCTGTCCGTCCCTTTTCGGTAATATGGTACAGCTTTTTCTCCAGGCCATTGTCGGAGGCTTCCTGCCTGTAGGCAACGCAGCCTTCCTCTGTAAGCTTCTTCAGTTCCGGATAGATCTGGCTGTGCTTGGCAGACCAGAACTCGCACAATGCGGATTCAAACTGCTTCATCAGATCGTATCCGGTCATTTTTTTTTGATTTAAAAGGCCAAGAATGGCGTATTTTAATGTTCTCATATGATTTCTCTTTCGTATTTAGGGATTCAAACATGCTTTAGTTTTCAATGCGGCATATTTCATATCATAGCACACCAGCAGAATTTTCCAACTCTTTTTCCTCAATTTCTCAATATTCTACAAAAAATCCATGGAAAGATTGTTAATAATTACATGTAATAATTTATATGTCTATATTTACATATAAAACAAAATGTGCTAAGATAAACTGGCTTTGATAGAAAAATAACAAACAGAGAAAAGGAGAGACAAGATGAACTTAACCAGAAAACGGTGGAGAACCTTAATCGCATGCTGTTTCATCAATTTATGCCTTGGGTCCATTTATGTATGGAGTGTATTCGCAGCTTCCATGGCTGAGTTCTTAAGCACCGGAAATGGTGTTGCCTTAACCACAGCGGATCTTGCAATTGTGTATACCATTGCCAATTCCGTAGGACCGATTACCATGATCACAGGAGGAAGCTTTAACGATAAGTTTGGCCCGAAGAAGGTGATTCTTACAGGCGGACTTATGGTTGGAATCGGAATGATCGCTTCCGGGTTTGCCACAAGCGTAGGAGCCCTGATCGTGACATACGGACTGATCTTCGGACTTGGACTTGGAATGACCTACGGTACAGCGGTCAGCACATGTATGAAATTTTTCCCGGATAAAAGAGGCCTGATCGGCGGAATCACCACCGCAATTTACGGACTTGGATCCGTTATCCTGCCGCCAATCGTAACAGAGATAGTAGCAGTGACAGATGCGGCCGCAGCTTTTAAAATCGTAGGCGTCGCATTCCTGATCCTCATTTGCGGATGTTCCTTCTTTATGGAGCAGTGTCCGGCAGATTTTGTGCCAGATGGATGGACACCGCCGGCAGTGGCAGCAGGAAATAAAGCAGAGAACAAAAACTGGAAAGAAATGCTGAAAACTCCGGTATTCTACGTTATGCTTCTTCTGTTTACCTGCGGTGCATTCAGCGGAATGATGGTAATTTCACAGGCATCTGCAGTTGCTGCCAATATGGTGGGAATGACCGCTATTATGGCAAGTACAGCCGTTTCCGTTCTGGCTGTTTTCAATGCTGCAGGACGTATTCTGGCAGGGCTTTTGTCTGACAGGATCGGAAGGATTAACACCCTGTCTGTGGCAAGCGTGCTTGGAATCATCGGTCTTTTACTTTTATATATGACTGGTCAGGGGGGATACGCTACATTCTACATTGGAATTGCAGGAATCGGCTTAAGCTTCGGTTCTTTCATGGGTGTATATCCTGGCTTTACAGCAGACCAGTTTGGAGCAAAGAATAACAGTGTAAACTATGGAATCATGTTTATCGGCCTTGCAGGTGCCGGATACTTCGGACCTTCTGCAATGAGAAAAATCTACATGGCAGAGGGAACCTACCATGGCGCATTTCTGGTTGCCTGTGCATTTGCAGCAGCCGGACTGGCACTTACATTTGTGTACCGCTTTTTCGCAAAGAAAAAGGCGTGAAAAACACGAAATGAAAATATTGTTTAAATAATTGCACTATAAATAAAGAAACATATTGATTATATAAAAATTGTTATAAAAACACATAGAAAGGACCTTCACAATGGAAAGAAAATACCCGCATTTATGTCAGCCTATCACTTTAGGAAACGTAACCTTCCGCAACCGCATGTTTGCATCCCCGATCGGAGCAACCGATATTGACAAGGACTGCGTACCAGGCGAGAGAACCCGTGCCTTCTACGAGCTTCGTGCCAAAGGCGGAGCCGCAGCTGTAACCATGAGTGAGCTTGTAGTTCACCCGGAGACAGACGGTTCCCACATGCTTCATCTTGACCTTGCCACAGTTGGCTCCCTGGCTGCTTTCACCTTCACAGCAGATGCAATCAAGAGACACGGTGCAGTGCCAAGCGTGGAATTTTCCCATTCCGGCCAGTATGCAGGTACTTACATGGCAGATAAGAACAAAAAGCAGGGCCTGACCCAGTACGGACCAAGCGATGGCGTCCGTCCAGACGGAATGAAGGTAACTGCCCTTACCAAAGAGCAGATTGCAGACATTGTGAAGCGCTACGGCGAGACCGCCATTCTTGCAAAACGTGCAGGCTTTGAGATGATCATGATCCACGGCGGACACACCTGGCTTCTAAACCAGTTTATTTCCCCTTATTTCAACCACAGAACGGATGAGTACGGCGGAAGCTTCGAGAACAGAATGCGCTTCACCATCGAAGTGCTGAAGGAAGTGCGAAATGCAGTTGGCCCTATGTTCCCGATCGAGTTTCGTATGAGCGGTTCTGAGCTGTTCGAGGGCGGTTATGACCTGGACGAGGGTGTTCGGATCGCACAGGCAGTGGAGCCTTATGTAGACCTGATCCATGTATCCGCAGGATCCTACCAGTTCGGATTTTTCAGAACTCATCCGTCTATGTTTGCAGAGCATGGCGTGAATGTGTACCTTGCAGAAGAAATCAAAAAGCACGTAAGCAAACCGGTTGCCACCATCGGTGCCTTAAATGATCCGGCACAGATGGAAGAGATCATTGCGTCCGGAAAAGCTGATGTGGTTTACATGGGACGTGCCCTTCTGGCAGATCCATACCTGCCCCAGAAGGTTGTGTCCGGAAATGATGACAAGATCGTGAAATGTCTGCGCTGCTTTGCATGTATGGCAGAAAGACCTACCACACAGACCAGAAGATGTACCGTCAACCCGCTGATCGGACGTGAGATTGAAGGTACAGAGGTACTTCCTGCAGCTGTGAAGAAGAAAGTGCTTGTAGTTGGCGGCGGCGTAGCCGGACTGAAGGCAGCTGTGACAGCAGCCCTTCGCGGTCACAGGGTTGTGCTTTGCGAGAAGAGCGACAAGGTGGGTGGAATTTTAAAGTGCGAGCAGGCGATTGATTTCAAGCAGGAAATGTACCAGCTTGGTCTTTCACTGGAAGCACAGGCAAAAGAAGCTGGCGTTGAGATCCGCTGCAACACAGAGGTGACTCCGGAATATGCAGAGGCACAGAATGCAGATGTGATGATCCTGGCAGTTGGCTCCAATCCGATTGTTCCCCTGCTCAAAGGTATGGACCAAGACAACGTGGTTGTCGTTAACAACTATTACCTGGAAAAAGAAAAGGTAGGCGATTCCGTTGTAGTTCTTGGCGGCGGTCTGGCAGGCTGTGAAGCTGCCATCCACCTTGCACAGGAGGGCAAAAAGGTGCATCTGGTAGAGATGAGACCTGAGCTTGCACCGGACGCAAACATCCGCCACCGTCCGATCCTGATGCAGATGATCGACAAGTATGTGGAAGCACATACCTGTTACCAGGGAATGGAAGTGACACCGGACGGCGTACTTTGCAAGGACGCAGATGGAAATGAGGTTTTGGTACCTGGAAAATCCGTAATCTGCGCAGTTGGCCAGAGAGCCAACCGTGATGCAGTAAATGCACTTCGAAATTGTGCACCTGTGGTACGCGAGATCGGAGACTGTGTCCGCCCAAGCAACATCACAAACGCAATTTACATGGGATATCACGCAGGTCTTGATGCGTAAAAATATGGAAAATGGAAAAGGCGTTCGCTTATGCGGGCGCCTTTCTTTGGTCTGCACTGTTGGAAATTGACACAGGACAGTGGGATGCCTTATAATGAAAAGAACAAAAGTTTTGCGGCACGCCTGTGCCTTAGCTATTCGGAGGTGCCATATACCAACAAAATTGTATTTATTGCAGCAATTTTTATATTCGGAATTCTTGCTGTGGGCAATACAGTGGTGAAAAATAAGCGGTGGCTGGTTCATGCTTCCGCATATCTTTTCATGGCCTTTTATCTTGGTGTTGGAATTTTGGCTTCTGTGGGAGAAGGCAGTGTGCAGGAGCGCACCCAGAAACATATGTTTTGCCGTGGACGCTGTGTCTGACGGTGCATCGGCTGTGGAGATTCCAAAGCTTCTGAATATGCTGGGAAAAATTCTGGGATAAAATAGAAAGAGGGGTATAAAGAAAATGACAGAGAAATTTGAATTTAGAAATATTCGTCCAGATGAGGCAGAACAGGCAGTGGAAATCGAGCAGATCTGTTTTCCTCCCAACGAAGCCTGCTCTCCCAAAAGCATGAGAGAGCGTACCGAGCATGCATCTGAGACATTCCTGGTGGCAGTAGATAAGGCAACTGGTAAAATTGCGGGATTTTTAAACGGCGTCGCAACAGATGAAGAAGTGTTCCGCGATGAATTTTTTACGGACATCACCCTTCATGATCCAAAAGGAAAAAACATTATGCTCCTTGGCCTTGATGTGCTCCCGGAGTACCGTCACCAGGGTCTTGCCCGCGAGATCATGACCCACTACGCAGCCCGTGAGCAGGCCAAAGGCCGCAAATGCCTGTACCTCACCTGCCTGGACCAGAAGGTGGAAATGTACAAAAAAATGGGCTACACCGACGATGGCATCTCCGGTTCCGTCTGGGGAGGCGAAGAGTGGCACGATATGAGCCGTAAGCTTTAATTTGGGAAGATTCCATTTTCCAGGGAAAGGAGCGGCACACCTATGATTCGTCTTCAGGATATTGCAGATATGGCTGGGGTCAGCAGAACCACAGTATCGAATGTAATTAATGGAAATACGAAACGGGTTTCTCAGGAAACCATTGATAAAATAACGGCAATCCTTAAAGAGCAGAATTACGTTCCACATATGGGCTCTGTGATGCTGTCCGGTCATGGTTCCAGGATCATCGGGGTTGTGGTTGGCTTTAACCAGGCACACGGAATGCAGCCCTTGCAGGATTCCTTTGTAGGGGAGCTGGTGGGAACCATCCAGAACGAAGCGGAAGCGAAGGGCTACTATATCATGCTCATCGGCGGGGAAAATATTCAGCATGTGGTAGACATTGCTTCCAGATGGAATGTGGAAGGCCTGATTATCCTGGGTTACAATGACGAGAAATACAGGCAGCTGTCCCGGAAGCTGAACAAGAAAATGGTTCTCATCGATACCTATCCTGCCGGTGAATATTTTTTCCAGAATGTAGGTGTAGATGATTATTCCGGCGGCTATCAGATTGGAAATTATCTGTATTCCTGTGGCTACGACAAGGCAATTTTTATAGCAGAAACGGATATTGACAGTGATTACAGCCGTTGGGTGGGCTTCAAACAGGCCATGGAACAGGATGGGAAGTTCTGCAGCCGTACACGTCTTGTGATAGTATCCTATGAGAAAAAAAAGCGGCTTCAAAAATACAGTGAGCTTCTGCCCCGCTTTCTTGAAGTAAAAGCACTGGCTTTTTCTTCAGATTATGATGCCATTGAGGCAATGAACTTCTTTTTGGATCAGGGAATTAAAATTCCGGATCAAATTTCCATTACAGGCTATGATGACAGCATTTACGCGCAAATGGTGCGCCCCAAGCTGACCACGGTTCATCAGGACGTCAGCCAGAAAGCACATCTGGCCTTAAGCCGTCTGCTTCGGATGGCAGCAGGCGAACAGCTAAAGGAAATGAATGTGAAAAGCCCGGTGCATCTTGTGAGAAGAGAATCTGTAAAAGAAAAAAATAGACCTCTTATTTGAATAACAGCCCAGCTGCCCTATGTGCAGATCTGGGCTGTTATTGCGTTATGAGCAGTTCGTACTTTGTTTTTCTGCATGAAATTTCCTTTAACGGGGAAAAATCTGACAGTAAGCTGCAATGCTTCGTCTGCCGCCATTCCTGGTTTTGTCATATATGCACAAAAACAATAAAGGAACTTTGTCAGTTATTTAAGTTTCTCGAGAAACCTGTTGATTTTACTGCAATCACGCGATATGATAGAGCCACCAAAAGGGAAGCAGGACAGACGTGTTCAGGAAATGCTTTCACAAAAACAAATGCTGCGCAGCCTTCATAAAGGAAAAATGGAGGAATAAAAAATGAATAAGAAAATCGTTTGCACATTGATGGTTGGTACCTTACTGGCAGGTATGCTTACAGGCTGTGGAGGCTCCTCTGAAGGCGGCTCTTCAGCAAAAGGCTCCAAAGGAACAGAGCTGGAGCTTTTCTCTACAAAGGCAGAAAACAAAGACATTCTTCAGAAGCTGGTGGACAAATTTAACGAGACACATGAGGACGTGACAATCAAGATCACAGCTCCGGCAGATGCAGGAACTGTATTGAAAACCAGAATGGCGAAGAACGATATGCCGGACATTGTTGCAATGGGCGGTGATAATAACTACACAGAAGTGGAAAGCGCAGGAATGCTGGTAGACTTAAGTGGTGAGGATTACATTTCCACAGTTCAGGAATCCTACCTGCAGATGGTTTATGATGTAAACAAGGACAAAGAAGAAAAAGCATACGGCGTTCCATATGCAACAAATGCTTCCGGTGTCATTTACAATGTAGACAAGTTTGAAGAATACGGTATTGAAATTCCAAAAACCTGGGACGAATTCATCGCTGTGATCGAGAAGCTTCAGGATGCAGGAGAGCAGCCGCTTCTTATGACCTACAAGGATGCATGGACCAGCCTGTGCCCATGGAACAGTATGGCACCGGACCTTGCACCGACTACATTTAATGATGACCGTAAAGCAGGCAAGACTACATTTGTGGGAACTCACGAAGAAATCGTAGAGAAATACCTGAAGCTTCTTGACTATGCACAGGACGACTTCATGGGACTTACCTATGACGATGGAAATAAAGCATTTGCAAACGGCGAAGCAGCTATGATCGTCAACGGTAACTGGGCAATCAACCAGTATCTGAATTCCAATTCAGACCTGAAGGTTAATATGTTTGCATTCCCGGCATCTAATGACGAAGCACAGAATTATGTGACCTCCGGTGTTGATGTACTCCTGGGCGTATGCAAGGACAGTGCAAACGAAGAGATGGCAAAGGAATTTGTATCCTTTATGCTGGAACCGGAAAATGCAAAAATGTATATTGAAGATCAGTTTGCTTTCTCCGCTGTAAAAGGCGTGGAGCAGGAAAATGAAACCGTTGCAGGTGTAAAAGAAGACATTGCAAACGGCAAGGTTGCCAACTTCCCGGATCACTACTATCCATCAGGCTTTGATCTTTCCGCTCTGATTTCCGAAATGTGCTTGAACTACACAAACGGAATGGACAATGAGGAAAATATGAACCAGTTCCTTGCACAGTGCGACGAGAAATATGATATTGCAAATGTAGATTAATCTGCTGATTAAAGCAAGAGAAGCCCTCTTTAGCCTCTGCCGGATAAATATATAAATCTGGCAGAGGCTGAAGAAATCTGATATAGATGAGGAGAGGATCTCATGAAGAAAAAAACATCACGGAAAAGACCGGCGGTAAACCGGATCTACTACATCTACGTAGGAATCCTTGCAGTTCTGTTTTTTACATTTCATACAATACCATTCCTGAAGGGTGTTATGTACAGCTTTACAGACTGGAGAGGCTACGGAGACTGGAACTTTGTAGGACTTCGGAATTATATCCACATGTTTTCCGATGCAGATACCGGAAATGCATATTTATTTACATTTAAGTTTGCAGTGATCACCACGATCCTGGTCAACGTAATCAGCCTGATTCTTGCCTGTGCCTTAAATGCAAAAATCAAATTTAAAAATACCATCAAAGCATTCTACTTCCTTCCATACATGCTTGGAAGTCTGATTGTTGGATTTATTTTCAACTATATTTTCGCTAATCTCATTCCTCAGTTGGGAAAAGGACTTGGCATCAAGGCCTTAAGCGTAAATATTCTTGGAACCAACAATGCCATCTGGGGCATCATTGCCGTATCCCTCTGGATCGGATGTGCATTTAATACATTGATTTATATTGCAGGACTTCAGTCTATTGATACTGATGTGTATGAAGCAGCTGACCTGGATGGTGCAACCGGATTCCGTCGATTCAGCAAGATCACCTTCCCCCTTCTGGCTCCGTCCTTTACCATCAACATGGTTCTTTCTGCAAAAGGCTATCTGATGGTTTATGACCAGATTATGGCCATGACAGAAGGAGGTCCTGGAACCAGCACTACCTCTATTGCCGTATTAATTTATAAGAAAGGCTTTGGAGGCGGACAGTTTGCTTACCAGTCTGCCAATGCTGTTATGCTTTTTATAGTAGTTGTGCTGATTTCTGTATTCCAGCTGCGTATACTTGAGAAGAGGGAGGAAAAATTAGGATGAAACACGATACAGTAAAAGTAAAAGAGCGTTATAACTGGCCTGTTACGATTCTTCTGATCATTGGAATCGTAGTAGTTATTCTCCTGCCTCTTTATATGGCACTTATGATTGCCATCAAAGACCCATCTGATATGAATAATATTCTGGCATTTCCAAAGAAAATCCGTCTTCAGAACTTTGCGGATGCATGGGTAATGACAGATTTTCCCAGAAAGTTTTTTAATACTGCATTTATCACTGTGATCAACCTGATTTTCACCCTGATCACAAACTCCTTTGCAGCTTATGCAATTACAAGAAACCGCAAGAAGAGCAAATTCTTCTCCGTTATGTATTACTATTTTATCAGTGCCATGTTTATTCCCTTCCAGGTAATTATGCTGCCATTGGTTGTGCAGGCAAATACCTTCCATCTGGATAATATTTTCGGAATCACTTTCCTGTATATTATTTTCGGTCTTCCTATGAATACCTTCTTGTATACAGGTGCTGTAAAAGCCATTCCGGAGGCACTGGACGAAGCTGCAATGATTGATGGCGCAAACCCCATCCAGATATTCAGCAGAATTATTTTTCCGATATTAAAACCAACCACTGCAACAGTAGCGATTCTTTCCTTTATGTGGACCTGGAACGACTTCACTATGCCGCTGGTGCTTTTAAGTGATGAGAGCCAGCAGACCCTGCAGCTTGCACAGTATGTGTTTAAGAAACAGTTTTCCGTAGATTACAATCTGGCATTTGCCTCCTATCTGCTTGTACTGCTTCCTGTACTGATTGTGTACATCTTCTGCCAGAAATGGATCATGAATGGCGTTGTTGCCGGAGCAGTGAAATAAGCATCGTATGTGAATGCTGAAAAATAAGACAGAAAGGAATTGCTTTGTATGAAAAAAAACTGGTGGAAAGAAAGCGTTGTATATCAGATTTATCCCAAAAGCTTTAATGACAGCAATGGGGACGGAATCGGAGATATCAACGGAATTATAGAAAAACTGGATTACTTGAAAGAGCTTGGCGTTAATGTTTTGTGGATTTCCCCTATGCTGGAGTCTCCTCAGGATGACAATGGCTACGACATTTCCGATTACCGCAGAATTTACAAGGACTACGGAACTATGGACGACTATGAAAAGCTTCTTGAGGAAGCGCACAGGCGTGAAATCAAGGTGCTGATGGATCTGGTGGTAAACCATACCTCTGATGAGCACCAGTGGTTCCTGGAAAGCAAAAAGTCCAAAGACAATCCATACCGGGACTACTACATCTGGAAAAATCCGGTAAACGGAAAAGAGCCTAACAACTGGGGCGGTTGTTTTGGAGGTTCTGCATGGGAATATGATGATGAGACACAGATGTATTATCTTCACCTTTTTTCCAAAAAACAGCCTGACCTGAACTGGGAAAACGAAAAGGTCCGTCAGGAAGTTTATGACATGATGAAATTCTGGTGCGACAAAGGAATCGACGGCTTCCGCATGGACGTGATCAGCATGATTTCCAAGGACCAGTCCTTCCCGGATGGAAAGGTTGGCAGCGGTCTTTATGGAGATTTCGGCCCGTACTGTGTTCATGGACCAAGGGTTCACGAATTCCTTAAGGAAATGAACCGTGAAGTTCTTTCTAAATATGATATCATGACAGTTGGGGAAACATCCGGTGTCACCATAGAAGAGGCACAGAAATATGCAGGAGAAAACAGCGGTGAGCTGAACATGGTTTTCCAGTTCGAGCATGTGGAGGACGCTTCCCAGCATGCGGAGTTTGGCAAATGGACTACAGCCAGATATGATTTCAAGGCGTTCAAAAAGATCATGATCAAGTGGCAGGAGCAGCTTCAGGGAAAAGCATGGAACAGCCTGTTTCTTGGAAACCATGACCAGCCCCGAAGCGTATCCAGATTCGGAAATGACAATCCTGCCTACAGAGAAGCCTCCGCAAAAATGCTGGCAACCTGTCTGCATATGATGCAGGGTACCCCTTATGTATATCAGGGGGAAGAGCTTGGAATGACCAATGTCTATTTCGATAAGCTTGAAGATTACCGCGACATAGAGAGCATTCAGTATTACACAGAGCTGACAGATTCCGGACTTATGAATCCGGATTACATGATGAAATGTCTCATGCTCAGAAGCCGTGACAATGCCAGAACTCCTATGCAGTGGAATGATTCTGAGCAGGCCGGATTTACCAAGGGTCAGCCCTGGATTAAGGTAAATCCTAATTATAAAGAGATCAATGCAAAGAGCCAGCTGGCAGATCCGGATTCCATTTTCCACTATTATCAGAAGCTGATCCGCATTCGTAAGGAAAAGGATATTGTGGTATATGGCGAGTTTGAGCCGCTGTACCGTGAGGATGACCAGATTTTTGCATATATAAGAAGGCTTGGGGAGGAAAGACTTCTTACTGTCTGCAATTTCAGTGAGCATCCGGCAGAAATGGAAATTCCGGAGGAATTTACGAAAGCCAGATGTCTGATCTCGAACCTTGAAAGAAAGAGCTTTGAGGGAAAAATTGTGCTGAAGCCTTATGAGGCATTTGTACTCTATAAATAAAGCAGGCTCTGGAGCGTGTTTGAAAAAGATTTTCTGCAAGATGTGCGTCACACTTTGCGGGAATGGTTTTTAAACACGCTCCATTGTTATATTCATCAATAAATATTTGTTATTGACAGTTTATTTTCTGCATGATATGATAAATTCGATTTTGGAAGACGAAGATACAGAGTAACAGACAGAGTCTTTTCAAAGCAATTGTTTTGGACCACCCGATCAGGGTTAAGGCCATACGGACAGCCGGGTCCACTGCCGATTATGGTAACTTTGGTTACCTTATTGATTGAGTTAAAAGCTCAAATTTTATAAGTAGGTTCCTTTGATAACCGCGATGCGCCAGAAGCGCAGACTTGTGAAACGGTCAATAAGAGTAGTAAAAGTATAATTGCTATATAGACTCTGACACCCATGATCCAGAAGCATTATTTATGAAAACGAAAAGTACATCCTTTTCTTTTTATGTTGTAAATAAAGCAGATAAATACCGATCAAAACGCAGGTTTGTGGTTTAGTGCCCTTGCCTGCGCTTTTTTTATGTAATGAGAATTGTTTTATGGAATAGACTGCAGGATTGCTGATTGAGGGCTTAAGCAAAGGAAACCGGAAATGGAGGAATGATGATAGGAAGTCGTTTTAAACTGAACCAGAATCATGCACCTATACATGAAGCTCTGGAGACCTTTAGACGAATGAGAGTTGTGCCATTTGATGTTCCAGGACATAAGCGTGGAAGAGGTAATCCGGAGCTGACAGAGTTTCTTGGACAAAAATGTGTAGGGGTGGATGTTAACAGTATGAAGCCTCTGGACAACCTTTGTCATCCGGTCTCCGTAATACGGGAAGCAGAAGAGCTGGCAGCAGATGCTTTTGGCGCAGCACATGCATTTCTGATGGTAGGGGGTACAACAAGCTCTGTTCAGACAATGGTATTGACTGCCTGTAAGCGTGGAGATGAAATCATACTGCCGCGTAATGTTCACAGAAGCGTTTTAAATGCCCTTGTTCTGTGCGGCGCAATCCCTGTTTATGTAAATCCGGAAGTGGATCAAAGACTTGGAATATCCCTGGGAATGCGCAGGGAACAGGTTGAGAAGGCCATAAAAGAGCATCCCAAGGCAGTTGCAGTGCTGGTAAATAACCCGACCTATTATGGAATCTGCAGCGATCTTCGTGCCATTGTGAAGATGGCCCATGACGCAGGAATGCTGTGTCTGGCAGATGAAGCACATGGAACCCATTTTTATTTTGGCGGCGGGCTTCCGGTTTCTGCCATGGCAGCAGGTGCAGACATGGCATCTGTATCCATGCATAAGAGCGGAGGAAGTCTTACACAGTCAAGTCTTCTCCTTACAGGCCCGGGGGTACACGCAGGCTATGTGCGCCAGATCATTAACCTGACTCAGACCACCTCAGGAAGCTATCTTCTGATGTCAAGCCTTGATATTTCAAGAAGAAACCTTGCCCAGCGCGGCCGTCAGATCTTTCATCAGGTAGCCGATATGGCAGAATATGCCAGAGAGGAAATTAATGCAATCGGTGGCTATTATGCATTTGGAAAAGAACTGGTAAACGGAAATTCAGTTTTTGATTTTGACATTACCAAATTAAGTGTACATACACTGGACATCGGACTTGCCGGAATTGAGGTTTATGATATTTTGCGGGATGAATACGATATCCAGATAGAATTCGGTGATATCGGAAACATTCTTGCCTATCTTTCCATTGGTGACCGCGCCCAGGAGGTGGAACGGCTTGTAAGTGCACTTGCTGAAATCCGCAGACGTTTTCAGACAGACGGCTCTGGACTTTTAAGCCAGGAGTATATTGACCCACAGGTAATAACCAGCCCCCAGGAGGCTTTTTATGCGGATAAATGCAGCCTGCCTCTTCGGGAAACAGAAGGGAAGGTCTGCAGTGAATTTGTAATGTGCTATCCGCCTGGAATTCCCATTCTTGCACCTGGAGAGCGGATTACAGCAGAGATCCTGGATTATATTGAATATGCAAAAGCAAAGGGCTGCAATATGACAGGACCGGAGGACCCGGATATTTTGAGACTGAATGTTCTGAAAGGGAGGTAAAGGCAATGGAAATGTGGTTTTCAGAATTTCATACACCGGATGTGAAGCATAGCATTCGGGTAAACCGTCAGCTTTATTCGAAACAGAGTGATTATCAGAGAATTGATATTTTTGAGACACCGGAATTTGGCCGTGTGCTGACTTTGGATGGAAATGTAATGCTCACGGAGAGAGACGAATTTATTTATGATGAGATGATCACCCATGTGCCCATGGCAATCCATAAGGAGGCAAAGGATATCCTTGTAATTGGTGCCGGAGACGGCGGTGTTGTCCGTGAACTGACCAGATATGACAGAGTCAGACGCATTGACCTGGTAGAAATGGACCCTATGGTTGTGGAAGCCTGCCGCGCATATCTTCCCGGAAATGCATGCAGACTGGATGACAGAAGAGTACATCTTCATTACGAAAATGCACTGAAATTTATCAGAAGGTGTGAGGGAAAATACGACCTTATTATTGTAGATTCCTCCGATCCCTTTGGACCCTCCGAAGGACTTTTTACCCGTGAATTTTATGGGAACTGCTACAATGCACTAAAGGACGACGGAATTATGGTAAATCAGCAGGGAAGCCCCTTCTATACCGAGGATGCACATGCCATGCAGCGCAGCCATAAGAAAATTGCCAGTACCTTCCAGATCAGCCGTGTTTATCAGGCACATATCCCCACATTTGCTGCAGGCTACTGGTTGTTTGGATTTGCAAGCAAAAAATATCATCCGGTAGATGACCTGGATCCTGAGGCATGGAATGCATTAAATCTTCGCACACGTTACTATACAACAAGGCTTCATAAAGGAGCATTTTATCTTCCTGCATTTCTGGAGGAGATGCTAAAAGAAGTGGAGGAATAACATATGATCCGACCTAACGTAGAAACCTTTATCGGCTGTGAAAGCAGCTTTGAGGAAGCATCTGTAGTTCTTTACGGGGCACCGTTTGATTCCACAACAAGCTTTCGCCCGGGGGCCAGATTTGGCCCGTCAGCCATGCGCCATGAAAGCTTTGGCCTTGAGACCTACAGTCCCTATCAGGATAGAGACCTTATGGATATCAGGGTATTTGACAGCGGAGATCTGGAGCTTTGCTTTGGAAGCAGTGAAATGGCTCTTTTGGATATAGAAAAGAGAGCAAAGGAAATATTAAAAGCAGATAAGCTCCCGCTGCTGCTGGGAGGGGAGCATCTGGTGACCTTAGGGGCGGTACGGGCTGTTTTTGAGAAATACCCGGATCTTCATATTATTCATTTTGACGCACATGCAGATTTAAGAGATGATTATCTGGGGGCAAGGCTAAGCCATGCCTGCGTGCTGCGAAGATGCCACGACCTTTTGGGAGATAACCGCATTCATCAGTTCTGCATCAGAAGCGGTGAGAGGGAAGAATTTCAGTTTGCCAGATTGCATACTGACTTTCATCCATTTACCTTTGATGGTCTGAAGGAGACCGTGAGGGACCTGAAGGAAAAAAAGGCTCCGGTATATTTTACAATTGATCTGGACTGCCTGGATCCATCAGTATTTCCAGGTACAGGAACACCGGAGGCAGGAGGGGTAAGCTTCCTTGAGCTTCTTGATGCGATCCGCACTGTTTCCCAGACAAATATAGTGGGGGCAGACGTTAATGAGCTGGCACCTATGCTGGATGTAAGTGGTGTTTCCACTGCAACAGCATGTAAGGTTCTCAGAGAGCTGCTTCTGGCAATTACAGAATAAATCAATAATATGTAAACAAAAGCTGTTGAAAAACAGTTATATATCAATATGAAAAGGAGAATGATTATGAGCAGAGTACTTGTAATCGGCTGCGGAGGAGTAGCCAGTGTAGCAATTCAGAAATGTTGTCAGGCAGATGAGGTATTTACGGAGCTGTGTATTGCAAGCCGTACAAAGGAAAAATGTGATGCACTTGCAGAAAAATTAAAGGGAAAGACAAAGACTGTTCTTACTACAGCCAAGGTTGATGCAGATGATGTGGAGCAGCTGATCCAACTGATCAATGGTTATAAACCGGATCTGGTTATGAACATTGCACTTCCTTATCAGGATCTGACCATCATGGATGCATGTCTGGCCTGTGGCGTAAATTATATGGACACAGCGAATTATGAGCCGGAGGATACCGATGATCCAAAGTGGCGTGCCATTTATGAAAAACGCTGTAAAGAAGAGGGATTTTCCGCTTACTTTGACTATTCCTGGCAGTGGGCATATCGTAAAAAATTCGAAGATGCAGGGCTTACCGCACTGCTTGGCTGCGGATTTGATCCAGGCGTTACACAGGCATACTGCGCTCATGCATTAAAGCATGAATTTGACCAGATTGATACGATTGACATTCTGGACTGCAACGGCGGAGACCATGGATATGCATTTGCCACAAACTTTAACCCAGAAATCAATCTCCGTGAAGTAAGTGCACCGGGAAGCTACTGGGAAGACGGACACTGGGTGGAAATCCCGCCGATGGCAATTAAGAGAGAATATAACTTTGACCAGGTGGGAGACAAGGACATGTACCTGCTCCATCATGAGGAAATTGAGTCTCTTGCAAAAACAATTCCAGGTGTAAAACGGATTCGTTTCTTTATGACCTTTGGACAGAGCTATCTGGATCACATGCGCTGTCTTGAGGATGTGGGCATGCTTTCCACAACCCCGATCCAGTACAATGGACAGGAAATTGTCCCCATTCAGTTTTTGAAGGCACTGCTTCCGGATCCTGCAAGCCTTGGACCACGTACAAAGGGTAAAACAAACATTGGCTGTATCTTTACCGGCGTAAAGGATGGAAAAGAAAAAACCTATTATATTTATAATGTATGCGATCATCAGGAATGCTATCATGAGGTTGGAAGCCAGGCAATCAGCTATACAACAGGTGTTCCGGCAATGTGCGGCGCACTTATGATGCTGACCGGGAAATGGATCAAACCAGGTGTATATACAGTAGAAGAATTTGATCCGGATCCGTTCCTGGAGGCTCTTGATCAGTATGGTCTGCCACGCAGCGAAAGCCATAATCCGAAGCTGGTAGACTGATGGAAGAGCTGGATAAAAGAGCACCATTTACAGCAGCCGGCGGAAGCATTCCGCCGGAATTTCGGAACATAAAAACACCCTGCTATATTCTGGATGAAAAAGCACTCATAAAAAACGCAAAGCTTCTTGGTAAAGTGGCGAAGGAGACAGGCTGTAAGATGCTTCTGGCACAGAAGGCCTTCAGCAATTATGACTGTTACCGCTTTTTTGAGCCGTATCTTGCAGGCACAGAGGCCAGCGGACTGTTTGAGGCAAGGCTTGGTGCAGAGGAAATGCCCGGAAAAGAGGTACATGTATTTTGTGCCGGCTATCGGGCTGATGAATTTAAGGAGCTGCTTCATTATGCAGATCATATTGTGTTTAATTCTCCCTCTCAGCTTCTTCGTTTTGGCTTGATGGCGAAAAAAGCAGGGAAAAGCGTGGGGCTTCGGATCAATCCAGAATGCTCTACCCAGGAAGGACACGAGATTTATGATCCTTGTGCACCGGGAAGCCGCATGGGCACCACAAGAGCTCAGTGGGACGAAGCAATTTTAAAGAATCCGGAGCTTTTGGATTTACTGGATGGCATTCATTTTCACACTCTCTGCGAACAGGACTCGGATGATCTGGAGAAAACCCTTGCTTCTGTAAAGAAGAAATTTGGCGATCTGGTATCCCGGATGAAGTGGATCAATTTTGGCGGCGGCCATCATATTACAAGACCGGGATATGACATTGAACGACTTAAGCGATGTATTCAGATGGCAAAAGAGGAATGGAATGTAGAGGTTTATCTGGAACCGGGGGAAGCGTGGGCATTAAATGCCGGATTTCTTCTGACCAGTGTGCTGGATGTTTTGAAAAACGGAAAGACACAACTTGCGATTGTAGATGCCAGCGCAGCCTGTCACATGCCGGATGTACTGGAAATGCCCTATCGTCCGCTGCTTCTTGGAGCTGATGAGAGGGAAGAGGGAATTACCGTCCGGTTGGGAGGTCCCACCTGTCTGTCAGGAGATGTGATCGGAGACTATAAATTTGGTCAGCTTCCTAAATATGGAGATCTTCTTATGTTTGGAGATATGGCCATTTATACCACCTGCAAGAACAATACCTTTAACGGAATGCCATTACCTGATATCTGGCTCAGACAAGCCGATAACACTATGGTGCAGCTTACAGATTTTGATTATACAGATTTTAAAGGAAGACTTGGAAGGCGCAGATAGCGCCTTCTTTTTTAATTTGTACTTTAATGATTTGATTTTTTACACATCTTTATACAATCTTAATACGAAATCAGATACTCTTATACCATCTTTAAGGGCAATTATATATAATGGGATGCAACAAAAAAGTAATTGTTCGTAAGGAGTTCTGATTATTTATGCCGAAAAAATCATATAAGAAAAAACATCTGACATCTTTTCAGCTGATAATTCTGGGATTTGCAGGAGTGATCCTTTTGGGAAGCTTTCTTCTGATGCTTCCCTTTTCATCTGTTGATAGAACACTGACTCCGTTTCATGAGGCTCTTTTTACAGCCACTTCGGCGGTATGTGTTACAGGGCTTGTTGTGAAGGATACCGGAAGCTACTGGTCGGTGGCAGGCCAGACGATTATTCTTATGCTCATACAAATAGGCGGACTTGGAGTGGTAACTGTAGCTGCATCCGTTTCCCTTCTCTCCGGTAAAAAAATATCCCTCATGCAAAGAAGCACCATGCAGGATGCAATTTCTGCGCCTAAGGTTGGTGGAATCGTCAGATTGACAAGGTTTATTTTAAAGGGAACATTTTTGATTGAGGCTGCCGGGGCATTGTTTCTGCTGCCGGTTTTTTTACCGGATTACGGGGGAAGGGGAATCTGGCTGTCCGTCTTTCATTCCATCTCCGCTTTTTGCAATGCAGGATTTGATATTCTGGGAACCGCTGCCAATCCCTTTCCTTCCCTGACCGGGTATTCTGCAAATGCCCTTGTAAATGTGGTAATTATGCTTCTGATCGTCATAGGGGGAATCGGTTTTCTCACCTGGGATGATATTTATACGAACAAACTGAATTTTAAACGCTACCGCATGCAAAGCAAGATTATTCTTATGACTACCGCATGCCTGATTTTGTTTCCTGTTGTTTTCTTTTTCACCTGCGATCTGAAAAATTTATCCACAGGAAACCGTTTATTGGCTGCGGCGTTTCAATCGGTAACTACAAGAACTGCCGGATTTAATACCATTGACATTTCAAAGATGAGTGAACCCTCAAAGGCAGTTATGATATTGCTAATGCTGATCGGCGGTTCGCCTGGTTCTACAGCTGGTGGAATGAAAACCACAACATTTACAGTTCTTGTTTTAAATGCAATTGCCACATTCCGAAGCCAGGAAAATGCAGGGGCCTTTGGACGAAGACTGGAAAATCATGTGATAAAAAATGCAGCAACAATCGCCATGCTTTATTTTGCATTGTTTTTTTGCGGCGGGCTTGCAATCAGTATATATGAAGAGCTTCCTCTTTTAGACTGTCTGTATGAGTCTGCTTCAGCAGTTGGAACAGTAGGACTTACATTGGGAGTTACGCCAAAGCTTCATATTTTTTCGCAAATTGTGCTGATTATACTAATGTATCTGGGACGTGTAGGTGGTCTGACCCTGATTTATGCGGTGCTTTCCGGAAAAAACAGGGGGAATGCAAAGCTGCCGCTGGAGAAAATAACAGTTGGATAAGAAGGAGAAAATAAAATTATGAAAAGTGTATTGCTTATTGGACTTGGAAGATTTGGCCGTCATATTGCCATGCAGTTAAGCCAGCTGGGGCATGAAATCATGGCAGTTGACTGGAATGAAGAAAGGGTAGATAAAGTATTGCCATTTGTGACCAATGCACAGATCGGCGACAGTACCAATGCTGAATTTTTGCGCTCCCTTGGAATTGGAAATTACGATATCTGCTTTGTGACCATTGGAGGAAGCTTTCAGAATTCCCTTGAAACCACTTCACTTCTAAAGGAACTGGGAGCAAAACTGGTAATATCCAGAGCTGAACGTGATGTTCAGGAAAAATTCCTTTTGCGAAACGGTGCCGACAAAGTGGTTTATCCGGAAAAGCAGGTCGCAAAATGGGCCTCTATCCGTTACACAGATGATCACATCCTCGACTATATGGAGGTGGATGCTTCCCACGCAATTTTTGAGGTGGAGGTGCCAAAAGAATGGGTTGGAAAAACAGTAGGAGGGCTGGACATCCGAAAACGCTACAACATTAATATTCTGGCAGTGAAAAATGAAGGAGAATTTGGTATTGCAATTTCCCCGGATACGTATTTTGAAGAGCACAATAAATTGCTGGTGTTAGGAGAATACAGGGCACTTCAGAAGTGCTTCCGCATATAGTCATTTGTTATAAAGATGTTGCTATAGAGGTGAAGATAATGGCAGAAGTAATGTTGATAGTTACTGTATTTTGTATGTTTGGACTTGGATTTTATATTGCAAATAAAGCAGATCAGTTTTGGGGCGAAATTCAGGAAAATACGGAAGAAAAGCAGCATTTATCAAAGACATTGTTTTTGAATACTCTTTCGGATGAAGAGCTGTTAAGAAAGATTCATGAGTGTAAAATTGAATATAAGGAAGCTGAAATTATAATTTTTGATGCACAGTCCAGGGATGAAAAAAAGGATTTTGACCATAATACAGTTGCATGATATAATTGCAAAAAAGGCAGAAAAAGGGAGCAGGCCGGATGAGCTTAATAACAGAGAAGAATAACATAAATTCAGAGGAACATATCCTTGTTTGTTTGTCAGCAGCACCCTCCAATAAAAAAATAATAGATACAGCGACCAAAATGGCAGAAGTGCTGCATGCACGTTTCACCGCCCTGTATGTGCAAACTGGTACAAAAGCAGAAGCCATGGATAAAGAAAGGCTGGAAGAGCATATCCGATATGCAGAAAAGCTGGGAGCAGAAATCGTAATGACTCATGGGGAAAACATACCGGTACAGATTGCAGAGTATGCCAGGCTGTCCAATGTTACCAAAATCGTGATTGGACAAAACAATGCCAGACGAAATCACTTTTTCGGCAGGATGACTCTGACAGAAAAGCTGATTGAGCTTGTACCGGACATTGATATCCATATTATCCCGGATGCAGTCAAAACCAAAACCTATCAGAAACGGCCATTTGCATGGTATATGGAAAAACCATCTGCAAGGGATTATTTCCTGACGGCTTTTATATTTGCAGTGTGTACCCTGATTGGTCTTTTGTTTCAGAAGCTGAATTTTACGGATACGAATATTGTAACCATATACATTCTGGGAGTTTTGCTTACCTCCATTGTGACAGATGGCTATCTTTGCAGTGTGGCAGGCTCTTTCTTAAGTGTTTTTTTATTCTGTTTTTTCCTGACAGAACCAAGAATGTCTTTTCAGACCTATGCTGTGGGTTATCCCGTGACCTTTCTCATAACGCTTATTTCATCTGTGCTTACAGGGGCACTTGCAGCAAAGCTGAAAACACATGCAAAGCTTTCCGCACAGCTTGCCTTTCGCACGCAGATTCTCTTTGATACAGATCGCTTGCTGCAAAAGGCAAAAGGAGAAAGAGAAATTCTTGATGTTACCTGTACACAGCTTCTTCGTCTTCTGAACCGTAATATTACAGCATATGTAGTAGAAAATAACGCTTTATCAGAGGGAAAGCTTTTCTCCGGGGCAGGAGAGGACACAGAAGACTTCCTGACAAAAGAAGAGCAGCAGATAGCCAGATGGACCTATGAAAACAGGCAGCGTGCCGGTGCATCCACACATCATTTTCCACAGGCCAAATGCTTATATCTGGCAATTCGAAGCGGGAACAATGTTTACGGTGTAATTGGAATACCGCTGCAAAAAGAAACATTGGATTCTTTTGAATACAGCATCCTGCTGTCTGTGATAAATGAATGTGCACTTGCAATGGAAAACGCACAAAATGCCATGGAAAAAGAGAAAAATGCAGTGATAGCCAAAAATGAACAGCTGCGGGCAGATCTTCTTCGGGCAATTTCCCATGATCTTCGAACTCCCCTTTGCTCCATTTCAGGCAATGCAGATATGCTTCTTAGCAACAGCGAACGCCTGGACGAAGCTACAAAGCACCAGATTTATACGGACATCTATGATGATTCTGAATGGCTGATCGGAGTTGTGGAGAATCTGCTTTCCATTACCAGGCTAAATGATGGGAGACTGAAATTTAAATTTTCAGATCAGCTTTTAGATGAGGTGATTGCAGAATCCCTGCGGCATATCAGCAGGAAACATGATGACTATAGAATTGTATCCGATTGCGAAGAGCTTGTTCTTGCACGTATGGATGTCCGCCTGATCATTCAGGTTCTGGTAAATCTAATTGACAATGCCATAAAATATACGCCGCCGGGTACAGTCATCTGCATTCAGGGAACAAAAACAGATGGAAAAGCGCAGATCAGCGTAAAAGACAATGGCCCCGGAATCCCAGACGAAATGAAGCCGCATATTTTCCAGATGTTTTATACCGGGAAAACAACAGTTGCGGACAGTCACCGAAGTCTGGGACTTGGCCTGGCACTTTGCCACTCTATTATAGAAGCCCATGACGGAACTCTGATACTGACTGACCATGATCCTCATGGATGTAATTTTACTTTTACTTTACCCTTAAGTGAGGTGACTTTAAATGAATAAAGCATTAATTCTGGTGGTTGAGGATGACAGACCTATAAGAAACCTGATCATTACTACATTAAAGACACATGATTATAAATATCTGGCAGCAGAAAACGGCTCATCGGCCATTCTGGAAGCGTCCTCCCATCATCCGGATATTGTTCTTCTGGATCTTGGACTTCCTGATATGGAAGGCGTAGAGGTGATAAAAAAAATCCGTACCTGGTCCAACATGCCGATTATTGTGATCAGTGCCAGAAGTGAGGATACAGATAAAATTGAAGCTCTGGATGCAGGTGCGGACGATTATATTACGAAACCATTTTCCGTAGAGGAATTACTTGCGCGTATTCGCGTTACACAAAGGAGACTTGCAATCACGCAGACAGGTGAACAGCAGGAAACCTCTGTTTTTACAAATGGTGAATTGAAGATAGATTACAGCGCCGGCTGTGCATATCTGAAGGACGAAGAATTACATCTGACACCCATCGAATATAAGCTGCTCTGTCTTTTATCCCGTAATGTAGGAAAAGTACTGACGCACACTTATATTACCCAGCAGATCTGGGGACGGTGCTCCGAAAATGACATTGCCTCCCTTCGCGTTTTTATGGCAACACTGCGAAAAAAACTGGAACGGGAAAAAAATGGGATGCAATATATCCAGACGCATATTGGAATTGGGTATCGTATGATTAATAAAAGCCATTTCGCCGGATGATATTCTGTGATATGATTCCCCTTAAGCAGACAAGGTAAATAACCAAAATCTGCTTAAGGGGATTTTTTTTCTGAAATCAGGGATATTTTTGGTTTTTATCCGTCTAATCTATGTAAATAAAAAAGCTGGCCGGCATGAAAGGTGGTAACGAATTGACAAAAGAAGAACTTGGACAGTTGATTCTTTCTTCAGAACGACAACTATATGCAACTGCAAAAACAATCCTTGCGGATGATCAGGATTGTGCCGATGCAATACAGGAATCAATTGTAAAAGCATTTACAAAAATTCATACATTAAAAAAGGATCGTTACGCAAAAACATGGCTGATACGAATACTGATCAACGAATGCTATAACATTGCGAGGCAAAACAAAATGAGTGAGCAGTTAGATGAGTCCTATGTTGAAAATCTGACCTGGCACGAGGAACATTATGACTACAGCGAGCTTTATAAAGCAGTCAATACCCTTAAGGAAGAACTGAGAGTACCGGTTATTTTGTACTACATGGAAGAATTCAGTGTAAAAGAGGTTGCACAGATTCTTGACATATCAGAAGGCGCGGTACAAAAGAGACTTGCAAGAGCCAGGGAAAAACTAAAAAAAGTCGTTCAATTAGAGGAGATATTTGCATGAGATTAGACGGATTAAAAAATGATTTGCCGGAAACACCGGATTTTATTCACAATATGATACAGGAAGAGGTTGCAAGACAGACAAAAATAACGAATATGGTTCCAATGAAAAAGAGACACAAATATAAATGGAAAATGGGACATGCTGCAGCTGTTGCGTTAATTTGTATAATGGGAACATCTGCGGCAGCCTATGCAGGAACCAAGCTGTATTACATGTATTTGGAGCATAGGGGGGAATATAGTGTTGCCACAGGAATTAATGTGGACGAAGGCGCAAAGAAGACAAAGCTTCCCAAAGAAATAAAAGATATAGAAATTTCAGCCGGATATATTCCTGAGGGAATGGAATGGATGGATGACTACAAGCTAAGTTATTCGGACACACCATACCTGGGCGGTATTTCCATATCCTCTGTGCTTATAGATCAGGATGATCTGGGCAAGACATGGATCGATAAAGGGGTTATTGAAAGCGAAGAACTGACCTTTGGTGAACATGAGGGCGTATATGTGAAGCTGTTGGACCTGAAACAGGACAAATCCTTTGATAAACGGATATATCTGTTTTATCCGGAAGAATATCGGGTATTCACTATTTACTTTGGCGATGATGTTACAAAGGAAGATGCCATTAAATTTGCTGAAAATATGACCATCACAGAGAAAGAAGACCTAATTGAAACAAAGGGACTGCAAACCTGGAGTGATATGGTAGATCCTGTGGCAGATACAGGCGAAATCAGAAACAAAGTTGCGGAGGATCAGATCACCATAAATGGCATTGGGGATACCATGGCGTTAGAAGCAATGTATGAGGATACAGAAGGAAATACGGATATTTCCGATGGGATTTCGGTTTGTGCAGACAGCATTCAGGTTTTGGATAACCTTAGCGTACTTGAGGGAGCAGACATTCCGGAAGAATGGAAAACGGCTGTTACAGGTGATGGCAAGCTCAAACAGAACCATTTATCTTATGTTAAATCCGGTGACGGAGAAAATACATTGGACAAAGTTGTAGACGAAGCAGCTGTAAATCAGAAGCTGGTTTATGCACAGGTTACCTATACCAACAATACAGATGCTGAAATGAGAAATATTTTATATCATGGCAGCCTGGTGACAATCAAACATGAAAACGGTTCGTACAGGATTTATCTCCCATCTGAAGAGCCTGGTGATGGCTACGATTATTACATGGAAGATGGCGTGGCAAAAACAGGCTCCATGACATATTGCAGTGCGGTGGAAGATTATGGAAACGGCGGCAATTATATTGGAGCATTGGCTCCGGGAGAATCTGTTCAGGTGGTGATGGCATGGATCGTGGATGAAACGGACCTGGATAACCTGTATCTGAATCTGAATTCAGATGGCGGCTTTGTTGAATTTACAGATTCAATGCTAAAGGGAGGACTGGTTTCCTTCTAAATCATAAAGCTGGTGCCGGATTTTATAATAGTCCGGCATCGGCTTTTTGACCTTTTGCCCCTGGTATCTTCTATATGGAGTCGCGGGCTATCAGTATTACATCCAGAAGAGCCTCTTTCCCTGTATATGCAGCTGGATTTTCAATTGCTTTTAAAAGCTCTGAAACAGCCAGCTCAGCTTTTTTCTCCATGTCCTGGTGAATGGTAGTAAGCCTTGGAACTGTAAGACGGGCATATGTAATATCGTCAAATCCCGCAATTCCAATATCTGCAGGAATGCAAACACCTCTGGTGGCAAGATAACTGATAGCCTCTATTGCATAAAAATCAGACAGAAAAAAGACCGCAGTTTTTTGAGGAAAAGGAATCCGTCGTATTAATTGCTGATAGAAGCTTTCTCTGGTGAGAGTGGTTTCTCCGATATTGATAAAACGGATTTTTTTGCTGCTGTTTTTTTCTGTAAGCCTGGCAAACATTTCTCTTGCCCCGTTCCAGCGTGTCTGATCAATACCATAATCACTGGTTGCACAGACAAAGATATCGTGATAGCCACATCCCAGAATATATTCGATCATACGGGAACCGCCGGTGAAATCATCCAAACCAATGTTAGTTACAAAAGGGCTGCCCTGAGAGCTTCCATAGGCATCAATAGAAATAACTGGCTTGTGAATCAGAGACCAGATCTTATTGCAGTCATTTCGAGAAAAGGATAAGGCAACAACACCATCAATATTCCATGCCATTACAGTGTGGAAAACTTTATTTACATCATCTGTGGAATACAGCATGATATAATATCCCTGCATTTGCAGCTTTTCTTCAATAAATCCGATGATTTTCCCATAAAATGGATCAGATATTATAGAATTTTCATATTTTCTATGTGCATGTATGACCAGAGCAATCATTCTGGAGCTGGTGTTATTTAATACGTTCAGTCCTAATTTTTGCACATATCCCATTTCCTGAATCAATTTTTCAATTAATTCTATTGTAGCAGGAGAAACCTTCTTTGTCTTTCCATGAATTACATTTGATACTGTAGTAGTACTTACTCCGGCACGATTTGCAATATCTTTGATTGTTGTCATATAAATACTTCCTATAATTGATTTATCAAATTATAGCAAAGCTTTTGGCGCTTGTCAAAAGTACACAAAAACAAAAATATTCTATTATACATTAAGTAGGTTATATACATAACCTATTGACGAATGACAAACATGATGATATGTTTATTTTACATAAGTTATGTACATAACTTAGTGAAAATTATGGATAGCCTGCGATTTCAGATAAATTACTGTTAAGACCCCATAAAGTAAGAGTCTGCAGAATTTGTTCTGAAGCCAGATGAAAGGAAGAATGAGATGATCAGAAAATACCGATATGGCACGCCATTTGATACAGAGGCCTTGATTAAGAATGTTGACAGCGCGAATGGAGAATTTCCCTACGGAAAAATCAGTCTGGACAATGGCTTTGATTTTACATATATAATGGATGAGGATGATATCGTCTATGGGCTTGGAGAAGCGAACCGTGGAATCAACAAAAGAGGATATTGTTATATCAGCAATTGTACAGATGAGCCCAATCATACGGAAGACAAGCGCTCTTTGTATGGCGCGCATAACTTTATTATTATAAGCGGTAAAACTACATTTGGTCTGTTTTTCGATTATCCATCAGCAATTACCTTTGACATCGGATACACCAGAATGGATACCTTAAAGGTTTCCTGTGGAGCGGCTGACCTGGATGTATATGTGCTTGAAGGGGAGTCTGCCTATGACATTGTGAAGCAGTTTCGTCATGTAATCGGACGCAGCTACATTCCTCCGAAATTTGCTTTTGGTTTCGGCCAGAGCAGATGGGGCTACACGACAATGGAAGATTTTCGCAAGGTGGCAGCAGGATACCGTGAGAATCATATCCCATTAGACATGATCTATATGGATATTGATTATATGGATGCTTATAAGGATTTCACCGTAAATCCGGAAAATTTCCCTGATTTTCCTGCATTTGTAAAAGAAATGAAAGAACAGGATCTTTATCTGATCCCTATCATTGATGCTGGTGTGAAGGTTGAAAAGGGCTATGATGTTTACGAGGAAGGGGTAGAAAACCGTTACTTCTGCCAGAGAGAGGACGGAAGTGACTTCGTTGCAGCCGTATGGCCTGGGGATACCCATTTTCCAGATGTTCTGAATCAGGATGCCAGAAGGTGGTTCGGTGATAAATACCGTATTCTTATTGACCAGGGCATCGAAGGCTTCTGGAACGACATGAACGAGCCGGCTATTTTTTATTCCTCTGAGGGACTGGAAGAGGCAAAAAAGCTTGCCGGAGAATTTGCACAGGATCAGGATGGCAGGATTCATGTCTGGGAAATGCAGGGCAAACTAAACGGGATTGCCAATAATTCAGAGGATTACTGTAGATTTTATCACAATGTAAATGGTGAAAAGATCCGTCATGATAAGGTACACAATCTCTTCGGCTACAACATGACAAGAGCAGCCGGCGAAGCCTTCCGGCGCATTGACCCGCAAAAGCGTTTCCTGATGTTTTCCAGATCCTCCTATATTGGAATGCACCGCTACGGTGGAATCTGGATGGGAGATAACAAGTCCTGGTGGTCACATATTCTTCTGAATCTGAAAATGCTTCCATCTTTGAATATGTGCGGCTTTTTGTATACAGGTGCTGATCTTGGAGGATTTGGTGCAGATACAACCAGAGATCTGGTGCTTCGCCATATGGCACTTGGCGTGTTTACGCCTCTTATGCGGAACCATGCAGCTCTTGGAACAAGAGAGCAGGAATGCTACCAGTTTGAGGATATTGAGGATTTTCGCAATGTAGTAAATGTCAGATACCGTCTGGTACCGTATCTGTACAGTGAGTACATGAAGGCTGCTTTAAATGATGATATGTATTTTAAACCTCTTGGCTTCGTTTACCCGGATGACAAGATGGCGGTCCGGATAGAGGATCAGCTGATTCTTGGAAACGAGATTATGATCGCTCCTGTTTACCAGCAGAATGCAAGAGGACGCTACGTATATCTGCCTGAGGAAATGAAGTTTGTAAAATTCCTTGCCGATGGAACTATTTCGGAAGAGGTTCTGCAAAAAGGTGTTCATTATGTAGACATTGCATTAAATGAGGTTCCTCTCTTTATCCGCAATCACAAATGTATCCCTGTTGCTGAAGCTGCCCAGTGCGTAAAGGACATTGACACAGCAAAGCTGCAGCTTCTTGGCTATGATGGCAGCAGCTATCTTCTGTACGAGGATGATGGAATCCATAAGGAATATGAAAACCCGGAGAATTACAGGAAATTAACAAAATAAGCAGGTGCTTAGTGAAGCAGTTGTTACCAGGACGTGAGTTCGCAATGTATATTCATCGCAGGTCGTCGCAACACTTCGCCGAGCTAACTGCCAACTACGACTAAACATCTCAGGAGAGCCTTCGATGTTAAGTCTTCGTAGACAGTGGATCTCGTCTCCGTTAAGAGCGCTCCTGAAATGACCTGCTCACGAATATACATTGTGAACTCACTGGTTTCATCTACTGCAGATGCAATCTGCTGGCAACAAGCTTGAAAAAAGCATATGTCCGCTATTATGGCGAACTGCTCTAGAGCGTGTTTGAAAAATCATTCCCACAATCTGCACGCCCCACTTTGCGGTATATTTTGCCCGAATTCAGTTGCCGTAGCCCGCTACGGCGCCCTCATCCGGACAAAATCTCCCACAAATTGTGACGCACATCTTGCAGAAAGCCTTTTTCAAACACGCTCTAGGAGGTGGAAAGAATGAATTGGAAAGAATTATGGATGACACTTTTTGGAACCTGTGAATGGCTCGGACTCAATATGGGATTCTGGGTATCTATGGCTGCTGTGTTGCTGATTGTGATTATCATGAATGCCATATTCTGGGGAATGAAAACAAACCGCTGCAAATAGCTGCAGCGGTTTGTTTGAAGAAATCTGTCAGTCTATGCTGATTTTACTGATTTTACTGCTTTTTAACCTCTGGTTTTTCCAAAAGCTTTTTAATGCCCTGGATTGCTACCAGTACACCAAGTATTAACAGCAGGACTGCAAATATCAGCTGTAAAGAATTTCCAAGATCAAGACCGGTGGTAACAAATGCCTTGGAAAGCTTTACAATTGTCATGCCAAGTGCTGTAAAGGTTACTGCCATCATGAATACCATTGGAACCCAGAGCATCCAGCCCTGACGTTTTGTCTTCTTTAAAAATACTGCACAGGCTACAAGCGCAAGCACAGATAACAGCTGGTTTGCAGAACCAAACAATGGCCAGATTTCTGCGTAACCCACTTTTGTAAGCAGATAGGCCAGTACAAGTGTGATAATCGTTGCAAAATATTTATTAGTCATCACCTTTAAAAACGGGTTCATATTTTCTTCATCTGTATCAGAATCAAGGAAAAACTACTGGAAAGAGAGTCGTCCTACTCGTGCTACAGAGTCAAGTGATGTCAGTGCAAATGCAGATACAGCAAGGTTAATTAATGTAAATACTAATGAATGGGACAAACCAATCACAGAAAGGAAATTTGCAATCGCACCTGCAAAAATCTGCGGCTGGGTTGTCAGTCCCTGTGCTGCCGCCTCACCATCTGCAAAAGATGCTACTGCAATCAGTGCGATGATGGCAAGCATGCTTTCCATGAGCATTGCGCCAAATGAAACAGGGAGCATGTTCTTTTCATTTTTAATCTGTTTGGATGCAGTGCCTGAGGATACCAGGGAATGGAAGCCAGAAACCGCACCACAGGCAATCGTTACGAATAGAATCGGAAACATATACTGTCCATTAACATTAAAGCTTGTAAAAGCTTTTAGATTACAGGAAGGGTTAGCAACAAATACACCAATTACCGCACCCACAATCATAAAAATAAGCAGATAACTGTTCAGATAATCACGTGGCTGAAGCAATGCCCATACAGGTGCAACACTGGCTACCAGGATGTATGCAAATATAATAAGGTGCCAGGTTCCAAGATTTATATACATCGGGAATTTAAGTCCCAGTGCAATTGCGGCTACCAGTAATACAATCGCAAATGCTGTATTGATCCATTTATTGAATCTTGTGTATTTCAGGAAAAATCCAAGTCCAACAGCTTCTATTATGAATAACATGGAGGTAGTTGCGACAGCTCCGTTTGCTGCTACCTTTGTAACTTCGCCTGCGTCATTTGTGGCAAATCCATTAAAGGTTCCGGCTACTACGTCTGCAAATGCTGCAACAACCAGAATACAGAATAACCAGCAGAATAAAAGGAATAATTTTTTTCCTAATTTTCCAATATATGCTTCGATAATATATCCGATTGTACGTCCTTTGTTCTTTACAGATGCATACATGGAAGCAAAATCCTGAACTGCGCCAAAAAATACTCCGCCAATCAGAATCCACAGCATAACCGGAAGCCAACCAAAAATTGCAGCCTGGATAGGTCCGTTGATCGGGCCTGCACCTGCAATTGAGGCAAACTGATGCCCGAATACAACATTAGTATCAGCAGGTACATAATCAACTCCGTCCTCCATCTCATATGCCGGAGTTTTTGCTTTTGGATCAATTCCCCATTTGTTCTGCAGATAGCGGCCATACAGAAGATATGCGCCGCCCAGAACTACAATGGCAATCACCATCATCATAATTCCACTCATAATCTTTCTCCTCGTCTTTCTTTGAATATGGAATATATTAAAAACGCCCCTGTCATCTAAGTGATAACAAAGGAAGAATTTTCTTTATTAATTATCTAATGTTTTACTACTTTTTTTATAAAAAATCAAGAAGTGTTTTGTATATACTAAACAATTTTATACTACTGTTTTTATGCAATTTTTCAATGAAAAGAATTAAGAAAAAAATGGAAACGAACAGATTTGAGTTTTGGTTGTGAAATAGCAGAAATGAGATTAAAATAAGAAATTAGAAACGAAGGCAAAATTGTTTTTGGAAGAGATTAGAAGGAGTAAAAAAATGATCATCAGAAAAGCAGAAGAAAAAGACATTCCGAGAATTATTGAACTGTTGGGACAGGTGCTGCAGATTCATGCAGACATAAGACCTGATATTTTTATTCCCGGTACTACAAAATATACGGTAGACGAACTGACTGAGCTTTTAAAAAACGAAAAAAATCCAATATATGTTGCCGCCAATGAAGCTGATATTTGTGTAGGATATGCATTTTGTCAATTACGGGAACAACCTTTTTCTAATAATATGGTGCCGTTTAAATCCCTTTTTATAGATGACCTGTGTGTGGACCAACAAGCACGAGGACAGCATATCGGTGAAAGATTATTCGAACATGTAAAAAATGAGGCAAAGCAAAAGGGATGCTATGAAGTAACCTTGAATGTATGGACAGGAAATATTTCAGCAGAAAAATTCTATGAAAAGATGGGAATGAAAACAAAAGAAAAACAGATGGAATATATTTTATAAATTGAAAAAGGTATTGACAAATCAAAACATAACAAATAAAGTCGGTGCGGGATTTTCATATCCTGTACCGACTTTATTTTAATTTATGATATTTCCTGCTGTTCGTTTTGAAAATTTATCGCTGTAAGAAAATTTATCGCTATAATGAATGTGCATGTCTTTCCAGTCCATAAACATTACATAAAATACTCTGCCGTATTGTTGATTCTCTACGATTCTGCCATGGTCAAGCACAGAAAGATAGGATCCGTCAGCCTTCCGAAGATGAAAATGAATATAGTCATTTTCATTGCCATTATCAATCTGCTCCCAGATGCTTGATTCGATCTGCTGTCGTTCATCTTCCCGGATCAGGTTGCGGAAGCTTCTCTTTGTAAGCCTAAAAAGTTCTTCCATATCTTTATATCCGGTCATATGGAGAAACTCATGGTTTGCATAGAAAAGCTCATCCTCTTTTTTATCCGCTCTGTAAATAATAAATGCACCCGGAAGGTGTTCAGAGATATCCTTAAGTGCAAATCCAAGCTGCTTGCGAACTCTTGATTGAAGTCCTTCTTTGTATGCCATACATCCATTTTTTCCATGGAGCTTAACCTCATAAAGTGCTGCATCTGCACAACGCATGAGCTGTGAACAGTTTGATGCAAAGTCTGGATATTCCGCATATCCAAGAGAAATATAAAATGGATGTTCTTTCCCATTGCATGAGAATGTCTTTGGTATCCTGGTGAATTGCTGCAGCTGCTTCGCAGCAGCTTCACCGACATTGTTTGGCAGAAGAATGCAAAATTCATCGCCGCCGTTTCTGCCCAGCAACGCATCAGATGGAAAAAATGCTTTCATATTATCGGCCAGACTCTTTAATGCTTTGTCTCCATAGGCATGTCCATAGATATCATTAATTAATTTAAAGTCATCTATATCAAGGAATGCGGCTATGAAATGCGCTTTGGGATTTTCTGAAATCATCTTCTCTGCTAATTCATCAAATCCATAACGGTTGTAAATATTTGTAAGAGAATCTATGCGTGCCAGTATTTGAAATTTGTTTTTATTTTCCTTAGATACTAACCAAACCCTGGTAAGACCTGACAGAAGTAAGACAATAGAAGCAAAAAATCCGCTGGTTAAAGCTATAAACGCAGTATTTTGCCATCCACCTTCAGGCATTACCTCAAATTTCCAGTTTTCCTCACCTATTGTAAAATCATAAGAAACAGGATGAATCATTGAGCCATCTGACTGATAAACAACTTCATAAGTGTTATCCCAGGGAGTGACTGTTTTGGAAAGCTTATATTCATAGCCAAAGTCTGAGAGTGCACTGATCGAGTTCGAAAAAATATCGGGAACACGTAAAATAACAATAGTAAATCCCCAGAAATATTCCTGACCATTGTTATCCTTCAGATAAACCGGATTACGGACAGCGAGTCCATAGCTACCTTGCTTCAATTCGAAGGGGCCTTGTGTGATCAGGGTATGGTTGTCTCTGGCATAACAGGAAATTTCTTGGCGGTCTTTATCATGGAGCAGGTCAATCTTACCTGCCTCATTTCCCTCGGCAGGATAAATATCTGTTACAACACCATTGGGAGCAAGCTGAATACTTTCAATGGAGTCAGACATAATATTCTTTGCAATCGTATCAAACTGATTAAGCTCCCCATTTTCACTGATCAAAATCTGTTTCAGGACATCTGTAATTTCCATTCCATCTGTAATTTCATTTTTTATACGTTCACCATAAGTAGTTGCATTTAATTGTGCCGTTGTGTGCTTTTGTTTTTCCTCATGGGCATTTGTTTTGTATACAATGAAACTGATAAGACATATGCCCAGCAAAAAAACGATAAAAGGCACAAGTGTTTTTTTCTTCACTTACTTCACCTCGTGTTATACACCGTATATTAGATAACAAAGCATTATAGCATAGAAATTAAAAAATGGAATAAAATTTTCGTAAAAAATAAAATATTTTTTGGGGTCATTCTACATTTTTCAGAGCTTCATCCATTGGAATTTTACGGATTCTGCGGTATTCAAGAAGTGACACAGCTGCATAAGTTCCTATACCTATTACGAACATTTCCAGATAAATCTTTGGATCGATCCAAAGTGCAATCCATCCTGAAACACTTGTCAGCATCATTTCCCTAAATAGAATCTCCATGACTGCTTTTTCAATGGGAAAACTTAATAAAAGCCAGAGAACTACCACGACCGATGTTGACCAGATGTATAATCTGCTGATTTCGCCATTTTGCTATCGGTACAAGGGTTGTCATCCAAAAAGCGTCTGCATTCCATATTGTCACATAAGTCGGCAGGCTATAGCTTCCATAATACATAGAGGCACACACATTTTTCATTACGGTGTATCCCAGAATATTTCCGATCAATGCTCCGAACAGGGTAATGATCACAGGAAGTGTCATATAATGCCTGATAAGCTCTCCTTTTGTATAGCCGGATGCGCGCAGTGTTCCGATCACACCTGCTTCCTTTCGAATCGTATTGCTGATTGTAATTCCAAAGACAAAAGCCATAATTACTATGACAATATAAAGAAGCACGATCATCATAGCTTTGTCACTTCCCATATCTTCCCCGGTAAAGTTGATTGCCTGATTCTGATAGCGTGGGACAAAGGCTTCCTATGTTTTTGAAGATGTGATATACTTTATTTCGCTAATCTGAACTTAACTGAATGACATTGATTATGGAATATTTCTTCTTTTATTAGTGATGAAATATCGAATTTTAATACAGATTTATATTATCAAAATCCAGACTATCTGGAATGGTCGTATCGTGAAGGAAAATTATTGGATTAAAAATAATTTTACTGACTGTAATTGCAATACCGGCAGGAATTGCGGTACTGGCAAAGGCAGAAGAAATTGTCCCGGATGAAACGAGGTGTTGTTATCATGGAGTATATAGCGCATAAAGATAATGAAAGAGTACAGACAGTAAAAGAACACTTATATGGTACAGCTGAATTAGCAGGATTTTTTGCGGAAAGATTTGGGAAGAAAGAATGGGGTTATTGTTGTGGAATGTTACATGATCTTGGGAAATATTCCAAAGAGTTTCAAAGAAAAATTCAAAATGATACAGGTGAAAGAGTAGATCATTCAACTGCAGGTGCGAAAGTCTGCAATGAAAAAGGCGGTTACTATTCTATTTTAAGTTACTGTATTGCCGGACATCATGCCGGACTTCCAGACTATGGAAACACTGCAATAGGCAATAGCTTATGTGGAAGATATAATAAAAAAATCTGTGATTTTAAAAATTATGAAAAGGAAATAGAAATTCCACAGCTTCATACGGATCCAATTGTGTTTGATCCAACAAAGAATCTTGATTTTTCATTAAGTGTTTTTGTAAGGATGTTATATTCATGTTTGGTAGATGCTGATTTTTTGGATACGGAAGCTTTTATGAAAAATGAAAATACTGGCCGTGTTGCGGGAGAAACAATGCAGATTTTGGAGGAAAAATTAGAACAATATATTGAGCCTTGGTTAAGCAATACTGAATTGGAAAGTATCAATGGAAGAAGAACAGAAATTTTAGCTCATTGCATGGAAATGGGGAAGCGAGAAAAGGGAATTTATCGCCTGACAGTTCCAACCGGAGGAGGGAAGACGATTGCTTCTCTGGCCTTTGCATTAAGACATGCAGTGAAGCATCAGATGGATCGGATTATTTATGTGATTCCTTATACGAGTATAATTGAACAGAATGCCCAGGTGTTTCGGGAAATTCTTGGTGCAGAAAATGTATTGGAAAATCATTGCAATGTAGAATATAAAGATTCAGAAGAATTTTATCCAATGCAGCTTGCAAGTGAAAATTGGGATAAACCTGTAGTTGTGACAACAAATGTGCAGTTCTTTGAATCTTTATTTGGAAACAAATCATCAAAATGCAGGAAAATCCATAACATTGCAAACAGTGTTGTAATTTTTGATGAAGCACAAATGTTGCCGATGGATTATTTAAAACCTTGTATTTCTGTTTTACAGGAATTAGTCGATAATTATGCCTCAAGTATTGTTTTGTGTACTGCAACACAGCCTGCGCTTGAAATGTTTTTCTCATCCAAAGATAAAATGATAGAATTATGTCCGCGTGTGGAAGAACAATTTCGTTTCTTTGAGCGTGTTACTTATGAAAAAATAGGAAAAATTTCTCAAGACGAGCTGATCATGCGAATGCAGGGAGATCAAAGTATACTTTGCATTGTGAATACGAAAAAAGCCGCACAGGAGCTGTACAAAAAGCTGCGGGAAGAAAGAAAAAATATATATCATTTATCCACAAACATGTATCCAAAACATAGAAAAAGAGTATTAAAAATCATTCGGGAGCGACTGGATAATAATGAAAAATGTATTGTTGTTTCAACCAGTCTGGTAGAAGCTGGTGTAGACTTGGATTTTGACATTGTTTACAGGCAGATTGCAGGATTGGATTCTCTGATTCAGGCAGCCGGAAGGTGCAACCGGAATGGAAAGAAGGACTTAGCGAAAAGTAAAGTTTATATTTTTGATTTCATTGACGAAAAGAAAGTGACAAATCAAAAATTGCAGATTGAAACAGCAGCATCTGTTATACAAGACTATGAAAAAGTAGATGACTTGACAGGGATTTCTGATTATTTTAAACGTCTTTATCATTATCGCGGAACCAGCCTGGATAAGAAAAACATCATGGGCGAATTTAAACAGATGCGGTTTAATTTTTCAAAAGTAGCAAAAGAGTTTAAGCTTATTGAAGAAAACACAAAGATGATTTATATCAACAAAGAATTAAAAGCAGAAGAATTATTGAACGAATTGAAAACAAAGGGAGCATCGAAAGAAAGACTTCGAGAAGCCGGTCAATATTGTGTTCAGATTTATGGAGATGAAAGGAACGAAAACAGTTTATTTGATAAGCTGTACAGTAACGGAATGCTTCGGCCAATCTCAGAAGATATGCAGGATTTTTATGAACTGGTGTCGCAAAAACAGTATTCTGATGAGTGGGGATTGGATTTTTCAGTGGATGATGTGTTGATGATGTAATATTAAATGGGGTGTATGAAAAAAATTCATACACCCTGTTTGCTTTAAAAAAAATATTAATATTTCAATCCACTGGTTCCCCAGACAAGCTTAAGTATACATGAATTAATTTGTTTTTACAATTGTATTTTTTATATCTTCATTAAAATTTTATATAACAAACACGAAAAGCATTGATTAATATGTAGAAGTGTAGTATAGTGAGATTAAGAAATAGCAGTGAACCGTAGAAGCGATTAATAAGGAGACATTGTATGGTTTTATATCATGGAAGCAAGGACGTTGTAGAATTTCCGGAAATCAGAAAAGCACTGTATCATAAAGATTTTTATTTTGGCTTTTATTGTACAAAACTTCCGGAGCAGGCAAAACGGTGGGCAACACGTTATGGAACATCAGGAGTATTGAATTGCTATGAATATACACCTGATAATAAGTTGAAGTATCTGGTTTTTGATGAAATGACAGAGGAGTGGCTTGATTTTATCGTGCATTGCAGAAGTGGAAAATCACATACTTACGACATTGTGGAAGGACCTATGGCAGATGACACTATTTATAATTATATCCAGAATTATATAGATGGAAAAATTTCAAGAGCAGCTTTCTGGGAACTGGCAAAATTCAGTCATCCGACACACCAGATCAGTTTTCATACGATCTCTGCATTAGATACGCTAAAGTATGTGGGAAGTGAGGAAGTATATGGGAACAAAAAATAATAATAGACTGTTTTATACATGTAGTCTGATTGAATATATTGGTCGTCAACAAAAAAGAGATAGAAAAGAGGTGACAGATTTTCTTGGAAAAGAAAGAATTGCCAGGATTTATGAATATGCAGATGTTTTTCACTGTGAACCTATAGAAAAAGTTGCATATGAGTTTTCGGAAGAATGCAAAATAGAAGAGGGAAATTTTGACAATGTATCTGAATGCCATTATAAAATCCCGGATTATTGGGACATTGGTGAAGTATATGAACGGTTAATCGAAGACAGCTATTCAGATGATGAGATTTTAGAAGGACTGTGGGAGGTATATCACTCCTGGATCAATCAATGTATATCAAATTTCAATACAGATTTTTATTATCAGCCAAGGGATTATATAGCAGTTTGTTATAAGAAAGGAGAGGTATTATAAGATGGGGATTGGCGTAAAAGTAAAGGTATGGGGGGATTATGCCTTGTTTTCACGTCCCGAGCTTAAAGTGGAACGATGCTCTTATGATGTCATGACGCCGTCCGCAGCAAGAGGAATTCTGGAAGCAATTTACTGGCATCCCGGAATGCGTTGGATTATCGATAAGATTTATGTGAAAAATCCGATTCGTTTTACAAGTGTTCGAAGAAATGAAGTAAAGAGCAAAGTTTCCAGGAGCAATGCTTTACAGGCATATAACGGAGATGAGAGACCATTTTATATAAGCACAAAGGAAGACATTGTTCAGAGAGCATCTTTGATTTTATGTGATGTATGTTATGTGATAGAAGCCCATTTTGAATTGACTAATAAGGCAAATGAATCTGATAACGCAGGAAAATTTAAGGATATCATTATGCGAAGACTGAAACGGGGTGAATGCTATCATATGCCATATTTTGGATGCAGAGAGTTCCCGGCACAGTTTTGTTTATGTGAGGAAAATGAAATAACAACTATATATAGTGAAGTACCAGAGAAGGATTTGGGATTCATGTTATATGATATGGACTATAGTAATCTGGAGAATATTCAGCCCATGTTTTTTAGAGCAGTTATGAAGAAAGGGGTATTAGATCTTACGGATTGTGAGGTGTTTCGATGATTCTACAGGCTTTGGAAGAGTATTATGAAAATCTTCTTCAGCAAGGAAAAGTGGCAAAAGCAGGATGGTGTCAGGCTAAAGTGTCACACGTAATTGAATTGAATGAGGACGGAACAATAAAAGGAATAGTCTCTTTGAAACAAGAAGAGGAGAGAGGGAAAAAGAAAGTCTTGATTGCGCCAATGCTTTTTGTTCCTGAGATGGTTATAAGATCTTCTGGAATCTCTGCAAATTTCTTATGCGATAATGCGAAATATCTGCTTGGAATAGATGAGGATGGAACAAAACCAAGAATAATGGATTGTTTTTTAGCGGCAAAGGATAAGCACCTATCAATTTTAAGTAAGGGAAAAGGTGCAATGGCAAAAGCTATCTGTGCTTATTTTAGAAACTGGAATCCGAAAACTGCAAAAGAGAATCCGATTTTAAGAGAATATTGGGAAGAGTTGAATGAGGGTGGGAACATTATTTTTGGCATGAGAGCTTTGGAGGCGCAAGAGGACGATGAAATAAAAGCTTTATGGGAAGAAGCGAGAAATGCAGAAAGCAACGAACAGCAAGGAATCTGTCTGGTAACCGGACAGAGAACGGATATTTCACGTATTCATAAAGGGATAAAAGGGGTTCCGGGAGCACAGTCAAGTGGAGCTGCACTGGTTTCATTTAATGCACCGGCTTTCGAATCTTATGGCAAAGAACAAAGTTATAATGCACCGGTTGGTAAATATGCAGAGTTTGCATACACAACAGCACTCAACTATTTACTCAATCAAAGAGAATACTGTTTTCCGTTAGGCGATTCAATGATTGTATTCTGGGCAGAATCCGGAAAAGAAGAATACCAGAAAACCTTTATGTCATGGATGAATCCACAAGTGGATAATCAAGAGGAAATGAAAAAACTGTTCGGAAATCTGCAAAGAGGTATAAGGGTAGATGTGCAAGATATCCAGTTAAACATGGAGCAAAAATTCTATATTCTTTGTCTGGCACCAAATGCAGCAAGGCTTTCTGTGCGCTTTTTTTATCAAAATTCATTTGGTAATATTATGGAGAATTTGTCCAAGCATTATCAGAGAATGGAGATTGTAAAACCTGCCTGGGTGGAATTGGACTATTTAGGTATTCAAAAAATGTTATTTGAAACGGTCAATCAAAAGTCAAAAGATAAAACTCCGATTCCCAGTATGGCGGCAATGGTGTTAAATGCAGTTCTTCAGAATAATAGATATCCGGCAACCTTGTATACTGATACATTGATTCGAATCCGTTCAGAACAGGGGAACATTACATGTGGAAGAGCGGCGATTATAAAAGCAGTTTTAATGAAGAATTACAATTGGAAGGAAGGCGAAAAATTCATGGGATTGAACGAGGATTGCAAAGAGACAGCTTATGTTCTTGGAAGATTGTTTGCGGTATTGGAATTTATTCAAAGAGAGGCGAATCCAGGAATTAATGCTACCATCAGAGATCGGTACTTTAATTCTGCCTGTGCAACACCGGCATCTGTATTCCCTATATTAATCAAATTAAAAAACAGTCATATGAAAAAAATAGAAAGGGAATCAGCAGGAACGAAGGTGTATTATGAAAAGCTGTTAACTGAACTTATAGGTAAAATAGAATTGTCTGAGAAAATGCAGGGATTTCCAAGCCGTTTTTCACTGGAAGAACAGGGGAAATTTATGCTGGGATATTATCATCAGGTGCAGAAAAGGTACGAGAAGAAGGAGGAGAAGTAAATGAGCGAAGCAATAAAAAACAGGTATGAGTTTGTAGTATTATTTGATGTGGAAAACGGAAATCCAAATGGAGATCCTGATGCAGGGAATATGCCAAGAATTGATCCGGAAAGTGGTCTGGGTCTTGTTACGGATGTTTGTATTAAGCGAAAAATCCGTAATTATATTGAAACAATCAAAGAAGAGGAGAAAGGGTATAAAATTTATATTAAAGAAGATGCGCCGCTTAACAGAAGTGATCGGGAAGCCTGCAAAGAACTTGGGGTGGAAGAGAACGACGATAAAAAGGTAACAGAAGCACTCAAAAAACTTAAGAAAAATGATCCAAATGTAGATCTTAAGTTAAGAGATTACATGTGCGAGAATTTTTATGATATTCGTACATTTGGTGCTGTTATGACAACATTTGTCAAAGCTGCTTTGAATTGTGGACAAGTAAGAGGACCGGTGCAGATTGGCTTTGCCAGAAGTATTGATCCGATCATCAGTCAGGAAGTGACTATTACAAGAGTGGCGATTACAACAGAGAAAGATGCTGAAAATAAGAGCACAGAGATGGGAAGAAAATGTATAGTTCCATATGGATTATACCGAGTAGAAGGATATATTTCTGCAAATCTGGCGAGAAAGGTAACAGGATTTTCAGAGGATGATCTGGAACTTTTATGGGATGCTATTATTAATATGTTTGAAAATGATCATTCAGCTGCAAGAGGAAAAATGGCAGTACGAGAATTGATTGTATTTAAGCACAGTAAGGAATTAGGAGACTGTCCGGCATATAAGCTGTTTGACGCAGTGGAAGTATCAAAAAAGGAGGATGTGGAGTATCCGAGAAAATACCAGGATTATAAAGTGTGTGTTCATGAAGAAGCGATTCCGGATTCAGTTGAAGTGAAAAGGATGATTTGATGGAATATAAAGAAGATGACTATTTGATGTTGTCGGGAATACAACATTTTAAATTTTGCCGGAGGCAGTGGGCATTAATTCATATTGAACAGCAATGGGCTGAAAATGTTCATACAGTTATTGGTGAGTTGATGCATAAAAAAGTGCATGATCCTATGAGTAAAGAAAAACGAAAAGATACCATTATTGTAAGAGCTCTTCCAATAGCATCCAGAAAAATGGGCATTTCAGGAGAATGTGATGTTGTAGAATTTCATAAGTGTGAGGATGGTATTCCGTTATTTGGACATCGAGGATTATATTCAGTATTTCCAGTAGAGTATAAAAAAGGAAAACCCAAAATTACAGAAGAGGACAAACTACAACTTACAGCGCAGGCAATGTGTTTGGAAGAAATGTTTTCGACTGAAATATCAGAAGGGGCAATTTTCTACGGGGAGACAAGAAGACGAGAAAATGTATTGTTTTCACAAGAACTAAGAGATGAAGTAAAAGAGTTATTTGATGAAATGCATCAGTATTATAGTAGAGGCTATACGCCAAAGGTGAAAACAGGCAAATCATGCAATAGCTGTTCATTAAAAGAAATATGTCTCCCTAAGTTAGAAAAGACGACTTCAGTGACCGCTTATATAACGCAGTCATTAAGGGAGGATGCAAGGTGAAAAAATTATTAAATACTTTATATGTGACATCTGAAAATAGTTATTTGGGATTGGAAGGAGAAACGATTGTAGTATATGACAATCAAACAGAGATTGGGCGGTTGCCATTACATAATTTGGAAGGTATCGTATCATTTGGATATCGGGGAACAAGTCCGGCACTGATGGGTGCTTGCGCAGAACGGAATATTTCTATATGTTATCTAAGCCCACAAGGAAAGTTTCTGGCAAGGGTATCTGGAAAAACAAGAGGAAATGTTCTTCTGCGTGAACAACAATATAAGAGTTGTAAGGATGAAGATATAAGCTTGAAAATTGCGAAAAACTGTATTCTGGGTAAAGTATACAATGCAAGATGGATTTTAGAAAGATCCTTACGCGACCATGAAATGCAAATTGATTCAGAACGCGTAAAAAAAGCGTCTTTGCAGCTAAAGGATGCGTTGGAATTAATACAGAATGCAGAGTCAAAAGAGCAGTTACGAGGGTATGAAGGTGAGGCAGCCAGCATTTATTTTGGTGTTTTTAATGAATTGATATTGCAACAGAAAAAAGATTTTACTTTTAGTGGCCGTAATAAAAGACCGCCATTAGATAATGTAAATGCGATGCTTTCGTTTGTTTATACCTTATTAACAAATCAAATTGCTTCAGCACTGGAAACTGTTGGTCTGGATCCATATGTTGGATATCTTCATACGGACCGACCGGGCAGAGTGTCACTAGCACTCGATTTGATAGAAGAATTTCGGGCCGTTTATGCAGATCGCTTTGTATTATCCTTGATTAATAAGAAGATTGTAAATGGCAAAAATTTTTCACGCAAAGAAAATGGAGCAATTTTGATGGATGATGATTTGCGCAAAAAGGTATTAGTAGAATGGCAAAATAAAAAGAAAGAGGTTATTACACATCCATTTTTAAAAGAAAAAGTTGAATGGGGAATGCTGCCATATGTACAAGCTATGCTGCTTGCCAGATATTTGCGCGGTGATTTAGACGGATATCCGGTATTCCTTTGGAAATGAGGTAAATTGCTATGCTCGTACTTATCACATATGATGTTAATACAGAAACTGTATCAGGAAAAAAACGGTTAAGAAAAGTGGCGAAACAATGTGAAAACTATGGCAGACGTGTTCAGAATTCAGTGTTTGAATGCATTTTAGACCAGGCACAAAGTGTAGTGTTAAAACAAAGTTTAATTGATATTATTGATGAGAATGTAGATAGTTTACGCTTTTATTATTTGGGCAATAAATACCAGACAAAAGTAGAACATGTTGGAGTTGAACGTGGAATTGCGGTAGATCAGCCACTGATTCTGTAAATTACTGGTGCGAATGTGAAGTGCACATAAATTTATAAGGTGATTCGCACCAGAAAAATGATTTAAAACTATATTTTTTAGTTTATTAATATATTATACATTAATGCTTAAAGAATTAAT
>NZ_JAOQJM010000002.1:0-155683 GCF_025566865.1 Blautia acetigignens | reverse complement strand
TAACTTGAGGATTTGTGAAATATTGCTGTCGCTCCCTTCGCGGGAGCGTGGATTGAAATTAAGAGTGTATTTACAATATCCAGTGCGGATCCAGTCGCTCCCTTCGCGGGAGCGTGGATTGAAATAATCATGCTTTGGAACATATCAGCAAAAGCACTCGTCGCTCCCTTCGCGGGAGCGTGGATTGAAATATCAAAGATGTTAGAGATAAGTTGGAGTCGTGCCTGTCGCTCCCTTCGCGGGAGCGTGGATTGAAATGAGAATTATCTTGGACTACTACAGAAGAAAAGAAGTCGCTCCCTTCGCGGGAGCGTGGATTGAAATCAATTGTTGAATTAACCCATCTCTTGAAAAACTGTCGCTCCCTTCGCGGGAGCGTGGATTGAAATTCCGAACTCACCAATTGTACTTGCACTGCTGTTTGTCGCTCCCTTCGCGGGAGCGTGGATTGAAATCGTATCTGTATTCCGTCAAACGGTACGCTCTCGGTCGCTCCCTTCGCGGGAGCGTGGATTGAAATATAGTATTTGTTAAAACTTTAAGGAGGTTTGCTGTCGCTCCCTTCGCGGGAGCGTGGATTGAAATTGCGGATCACTGAAAAGCCCACAAGTAATCAGTGGTCGCTCCCTTCGCGGGAGCGTGAATTGAAATATATTATTTTTTGAGTTATATTGTCTTGTAGCTTTTTCCATTTTTTGGTTTGAACTTCAAATTTTTAAGTGACAAACATAACTGCCTGTGATATTATAAAAAATGATATAGACGAAAATGATCAGGAAACAGTAATATCATTGCTGCATAGACTTTGGAAGTATGAGAACAGTTCGAATATATATCGGCTGTTCTCTTTTTGTTTTACAAACAACGGAAAGGAACTGGATATGAGAAAAAATCGAAAGAGCAGCTCCCATACCCATAGAAATAGAATTTACATTACGGCATTTCTTCTGGCTGGCAGTTTTATACTGGGAGGATGCATAATAAAGAAAGCAAAAGAGGCAGACAGTAAACTGCCGGAGATAGTAATCGGAATAGATTACTTCGAACCTTACAGCTATCAGACAAGCGACGGCGAATACAAAGGTGTTGATGTGGAGCTTGCCAGGGAAGCCTTTCAGAGGCTTGGATATCGCCCCAGATTTGAGAATATAGTCTGGGAGGACAAGGATAAACTGCTGGCTGATGGGACAATAGACTGTCTGTGGAGCAGCTATTCCATGAACGGAAGAGAAGACAAATATCAGTGGGCAGGCCCCTATCTGTACAGCCGTCAGATGGTGGTTGTAAGAGCTGAGAGTGAAATTCAGACGCTTCAGGATCTAAAAGGGAAGAGGATTGCAGTGCAGGCTACTACAAAAGCAGAGGATCTTTTTCTTCATAATATTGAATCAGATCTTCCGCAGATGGAGCAGGTGAACTGCTTTTCTACCACAAATGAGCTTTATGCCGCACTTAGGAAAGATTATGCAGATGCAATTGCGGGACATGAGGCGATGCTTGGCAGCCTGGTGCAGGATGGTGAGGGGGCTTACCGTATGCTAAAGGAGAGTCCTTATAAATCAGAGCTTGGCGTTGCTTTTAAAAAAGGAACCCACAAGGAAGCAGCAGCTGATCTTACAGAAACCCTCAAAGAGATGCAGGATGAGGGCATTACAGAAGAAATAGTTTCAAAATACGGATTGGATGCGGATGAGATTCTGCCTGAAGGGGAAAGTAAATGAGCAGAAAGATAAGAAAGCAGATGCAGAAAAAGAGGTTTGATAAAAATGCATGTCTACTGGTACTTATCCTGATTTTTTTCGGAATCCTGACCTTTCTTCTGCTGACAGCAAGTGATAATAATAAACTGAATAATACACTAAATGAGACATTTGATTTTGTAAAAACCCGGATTGAAAGGTATGAGATTTATAATACTAATGACCAGGTAAAGAGTCTGGTACGTCTTATGGACAAAACAACAGAATTAAGCCGGGTCATAGCACAGGAAGGCAATCTCAGCGAGGAGATGCTGGATGAATATGCAAGGGAACAGCGTCTGACAGGAATCCTTGTACTGGATCAGGACCAGAAGGTGGCAGAACAGACAGCGAAGGATGGAGATGCCATGCCGCTGTGGCAGAAGCTGATCGAATGTGATTATGTACATGATATTGCTGATCATCCGGAAAAGACCTATACAACCCGTCTGAGAAATGAAGGAAAGCTTTACGATTTTGCGGCAGTGGCAAGGCAGGACGCAGCAGGAATCCTGATCGCATATGCGCAGAAAGAGGAAGTAAATGAGCTTAACGGTGATCTGACCATGGCATCGTTGTTTTCCGATTTTCCCTTTGAGATGAATGGAAGTGTTGTAATCTGTGATGATAACAAGGTTGTCAGCACAAATAAACAGGAGCTTACTTCTCGCTCTATAGAAGCTGCGAAGAGTCTGCATAAAAACCAATTTAAAGCAGATGTGAATAGAATTGTCCGCCTTCATTCAAAAAACGGGATCTGGTATGGGCGTCAGGAGAAGATAAAGGACTACGATGCATATATCTTTTTCCCGAAGTATCAGGTGTACATCACACGGAATACGGTATGTATGATTTATGTGCTGCTTGCACTGCTTCTTTTTTCACTTTACCGGGTGAGCAGGAGCAGAACAGAAAAGAGAAGTATCCTTCAGGATCAGAAAAGACTTCGCGTGATCGATGCACTTGGTCATGCATATTCCTCGATTTCTCTTGTGAATATAAAGACAGAGGAAATCGAGATCGTAAAAGCTTCAAAGAGCATGAAGCCGGACCAGAAAGGGGATATGCTTTCCAAAGCACACCAGGAAGAGCTTATAAGGCAGGTTATTGCAGAGCCATTTCAGAAGGCATATCGGGAATTTATCAGTATGAGTACTGTGGCAAAGCGTCTGGAGAAACGTGAGATGCTGAGCTTTACAGCTCAGACAGTGGATGAAAGATGGCTGACCATGATCATTGTGCCGCAGGGATATGATAAAAACGGGAAACTATGTACCGTTCTGGTTGCAAACCGTGATGCCACAGAGGAAAAAGAGCGTGAGATAGAGCAGGATAAGAACCTGAGAAATGCACTTGCAGCTGCGGAGCATGCGAACAAGGCGAAAACAGTGTTTCTGAATAATATGTCCCATGATATCCGCACACCCATGAATGCGATCATCGGATTCACAGCACTTGCGACAGCACATATTGATAATACAGAGCTTGTTCTGGATTATCTGAAAAAGATCCATACATCTGGCCAGCATCTGCTCAGTCTGATCAATGATGTGCTGGATATGAGCAGAATTGAGAGTGGCTCTGTTGAAATTGAATATGCAGCGGTACACCTGCCGGATATTCTGAATGACCTGAAAACGATCATCCAGGGCTCTTCATATTCCAGGCAGCAGAAGCTTTCTATTGATACACAGGATATACTCTATGAAGATATTATTACCGACAAGCTGCGTCTGACACAGGTGCTTCTGAATATAAGCAGCAATGCGGTAAAGTTTACACCGGCTGGTGGCAGGATCAGCATTTGTGTTTCAGAGAAACCATGCAACAGAGATGGATTTGCAACCGTTATCTTCAGGGTGAAGGATAACGGAAACGGAATGTCACAGGAGTTCCGAAAGCATGTGTTTGATTCCTTCTCAAGAGAGCATACCGTCACAGAGAACGGAATCGGAGGAAGCGGCCTTGGAATGGCAATTGCCAAAAATATTGTGGATATGATGGGCGGTACAATCCAGGTTGAAAGTGAAGTGGGAAAAGGAACGGAATTTACAGTTGCGTTTGAATGCAAAATAGCAGGAGCAGCAGTGAAACAGGAGCCTGCTCCGGAGCCAGGAGATTTGATCAAGAGTGAGAATCAGAAGCCTCAGACAGAAAGCAAGAGAAGCTATAAAGGCAAAAAAGCTCTTCTTGTAGAGGATAATGAGCTGAACCGCGAGATTGCAACCGCGATCATAAAGGAAATTGGTCTGGATGTGGATATCGCAGAGGATGGCACGGATGCTGTGAATATGATGTCATCTGCAGAAGGCAGAAAATACGATCTGATTTTCATGGATATTCAGATGCCGAAGATGGATGGATATACTGCAACCAGGGAGATTCGTACGCTGGATGATCCAAAATGCGCAAATATACCGATCATTGCAATGACCGCAAATGCTTTTGAGGAAGACCGCAAAAAGGCAATCAAGGCAGGTATGAACGGCCATATTGCAAAACCAATCAGTGCAGATGCAATTCTGGAAAATCTGGATCAGATTTTCGGGAGATAAAAAGGGAGGATTCGTAATGCGAAAGAAAAAATGGAACAGAGTTTTGTCTGTACTTCTGGTGATGGTGACAGCCATATCACTTCTGTCAGGCTGCGGCGGAAAAAGTGCAGAAAAAGAAGATGCAGAAACTATCACGGTGTATTTATGGAGTACAAGCCTGTATGAAAAATATGCACCCTACATCCAGGAACAGCTTCCAGATATCAATGTTGAATTTGTAGTAGGCAATAATGATCTGGATTTTTATAAGTTTCTTGATGAAAACGGCGGATTGCCGGATATTATAACCTGCTGTCGTTTTTCCCTGCATGACGCAAGTCCCCTGAAAGACAGTCTGATGGATCTTTCCACAACCAATGCGGCAGGGGCTGTCTATGATACATATCTCAGCAATTTTATGAATGAGGATGGCAGCATAAACTGGCTCCCTGTGTGCGCAGATGCCCATGGCTTTGTGGTGAACAAGGATCTTTTTGAAAAATATGATATTCCTCTTCCAACTGATTATGAGAGCTTTGTTTCTGCCTGCCAGGCATTTGAAGAGGTGGGAATCCGTGGGTTTACGGCAGACTATTATTATGATTACACCTGCATGGAAACACTGCAGGGTCTGTCTGCATCAGAGCTGTCTTCTAATGCCGGACGCAAGTGGCGTACCGCTTACAGTGATCCGGATAACACAAAGAGAGAAGGTCTGGACGATACAGTCTGGCCGGAGGCTTTTGAGCGCATGGAACAGTTTATCAAGGATACAGGCCTTGGCCAGGATGATCTGGATATGAACTATGATGCTGTGATTGAGATGTTCCAAAGTGGTAAGCTTGCCATGTATTTCGGCAGCTCCTCCGGTGTAAAAATGTTCCAGGATCAGGGCATCAACACAACATTTCTTCCATTCTTTCAGGAGAACGGCGAAAAGTGGCTGATGACCACGCCGTATTTCCAGGTGGCTTTAAACCGTGATCTGGCACAGGATGAAGCTCGCAGGAAAAAGGCAATGAAGGTATTGAATACAATGCTTTCAGAGGATGCGCAGAACCAGATCATTTATGATGGGCAGGATCTGTTAAGCTACAGCCAGAATGTAAACATCCATCTTACGGAATATCTGAAGGATGTGAAGCCTGTGATCGAAGAAAACCATATGTATATCCGCATTGCGTCAAATGACTTTTTCTCTGTTTCCAAGGATGTGGTTTCCAGGATGATTTCAGGAGAATACGATGCCGGGCAGGCCTATCAGTCATTTAATTCTCAGCTTCTTGAAAAGGAAGATACTTCTGAGAATATCGTGCTGGAATCACAGAAATCCTATTCCAACCGTTTTCACAGCAGTGGAGGGAATGCGGCATATTCGGTTATGGCAAATACCCTGCGCGGCATTTATGGAACGGATGTGCTGATCGCAACAGGCAACAGCTTTACAGGAAACGTGCTCAAGGCTGGCTATACAGAAAAAATGGCCAGATGCATGATCATGCCAAATAGTCTTTTGGCATACAGCTGCAAAATGAGCGGAGCCGAACTGAAAGAGACGGTCAGAAACTTCATAGAAGGCTATCAGGGTGGATTGATTCCCTTTAACCGTGGCTCTCTGCCAGTGGTCAGCGGTATTTCTGCGGAGGTCATGGAAACAGATGATGGCTATACATTAAGCAAGGTTACAAAGGATGGAAAATCAATTCAGGATAATGATACTTTTACAGTAACCTGCCTTGCAATATCAAAGCATATGGAAGCCTATCCGGCAGATGAAAATATGGTATTTGAGGGAGGGGACACCTTTGTGAAGGATACCTGGATAGAATATGTTTCAGATGAAAATGCTATTCTTGCAGAACCTGAAGACTACATTAATGTGAGATGAGAAGAATGAATATTAAGAAGCGTAAAACAAACAGAAAGAAAACTATTATAAAAAAACGATTCAGGCTGGCTGTTTTTATAGCTGCCTTTCTTGCAATCGCTTTGACTGTTTTCCAATATTTTAAGTTTGTGTCGGAAACGGTTTATGAGGAAAGTGTTTCTCATCTGACAGAGGTTTTTCATCAGTCTGACAATATGCTGCGGGAACTGGCAAATAAGAATCTGACATATCTTCATATGTGGGGGGAGTATCTGAAGGATACCTCCAGCGAAGATGAAATCCGTGATTATATAGAGAAAGCACAGGAGGATGCCGGATTTTTATATTTCTATTTTCTGTCAGCTGACGGTGATTATAAGATGGTATCAGGTGAAGCCGGGTATCTTGGATTACAGGAAAACTTTGAAAATAAGATCCAGCAGGGAAATGACGTGATCACAAATGCAGTTGTTCCCGGAAAATCCCAGATGCTTGTTTTTGTCAGCCCAAAGGCTCATGGAACCTATCAGGATTTCGAATATGATGCCATTGCCATTGCTTATGAAAACGCGGATATTGTAAATGTACTGGATATTTCCGCTTTTAATGGAAATGCAAAGAGCTATGTTGTTCATCCGGACGGTCGTGTTGTGGTGGACCATTCCCTTGAGTCATGGGGAACTGCCTATAATTTCCTGGGTGTTCTAAGAGAGCATTCGGATATGTCCGAAAAAGAGATTCTTGAACTTTCAGAGAAGTTTAAGGAGGGACATACAGATGCGATGCTGGTAAATCTGGATGGAAGTAACTATTATCTGGTCTATGAAAAATCGGATATTCAGGACTGGGTATTTCTTGGACTTGTAAAGGCTGATATTGTCAATGCCAGTATGAACAGCCTGCAGCTTAGTACGCTTCTCCTTGTCGGCGCAGTCGTATTCTGCATTGCTGCCTTTCTTATCAGCCTTATTGTTCAAAAGGGCAGGATAAATCTTAAGAAAAAGGATACGGAGATCCTGTACAGGGATGAGCTGTTTCAGAAGCTGTCAATGAATGTGGATGACGTTTTCCTGATGCTGGATGCAAAAACATATAAGGCAGATTACGTCAGCCCGAATGTGGAAAAGCTGTTGGGTATTACTGCAGAACAGATCCGCAAGGATATTTGTATTCTGGGAAAACTCCATTCCGGGACATCTGAAGCTCCGGAGAAGAATTATCTGGAGAGAATCCAGGTTCATGAACAGCAGGAAGGGGATTTTGAATACGTTCATCAGAAAACAGGGGAACAGCGTTGGTTCCATAATGTTGCAATGTGCAGCGAGGTAAACGGAAAAAAGAAATATATCCTGGTTATGTCGGATCGTACCTCTGACAGGAAAATGAATCAGGCACTTTCTGAGGCAGTTCGCGCTGCAGAGACTGCAAGCCGGGCAAAGAGTACCTTCCTCTCCAACATGTCCCACGATATCCGGACCCCAATGAATGCGATTATTGGCTTTACCACCCTGGCTGTGAGCAACATTGACAATCAGAAAAGGGTACGGGATTATCTTGGAAAGATCCTTTCCTCCAGCAACCATCTGCTTTCACTGATCAATGATATTCTGGATATGAGCCGTATTGAGAGCGGAAGGATCCAGCTGGAAGAAACGGAGGTCAGCCTGTCGGATGTGCTTCATGATCTGAAGACGATTATCAGCGGACAGATCCATGCGAAGCAGCTGGAGCTTTACATGGATGCCATGGATGTTACCAATGAGGATGTCTATTGTGATAAGACACGGCTGAACCAGGTGCTTCTGAACCTTTTATCTAATGCGGTTAAGTTTACTCCTGCAGGGGGAACCATTTCTGTCCGTCTGAAACAGTATCCGGGGACACGAAAAGGCAGTGAGCTGTATGAGATTCGGGTAAAGGATAACGGAATCGGTATGAGCCAGGAATTTGTACAGAAGATTTTTTCTCCTTTTGAGAGGGAGCGAACCTCCACTGTGAGCAGAACCCAGGGTACAGGGCTTGGCATGGCCATTACCAAGAATATCGTGAATATGATGGGCGGTACCATTGAGGTTCAGACCGAACAGGGCAAAGGTACTGAATTTATTGTCCGTCTGCCATTCAGGATTCAGCCTGAGCACCACCATACAGAAAAAATCGCAGAGCTGGAAGGCCTTAAGGCTTTGGTTGTAGACGACGATTTCAATACCTGTGACAGTGTAACAAAGATGCTGGTAAAGGTTGGAATGCGTTCCGAATGGACACTTTCCGGCAAGGAGGCTGTTCTTCGCGCAAGGCAGTCTTTGGAACTGGGTGATGCATTCCATGCTTATATTATCGACTGGCGTCTGCCAGATATGAACGGAATTGAGGTCACACGCCAGATCCGCAGCCTTGGTGACGATACGCCGATCATCATCCTGACTGCTTATGACTGGTCCGATATCGAAGCAGAAGCCAGGGCAGCAGGGGTAACTGCATTTTGTGCGAAGCCTTTGTTTATGTCAGATATCAGAGAGACTTTAATGACTGCTATCGGTCGGATGCAGGCAGAGGCAGAAGAGGCAGTCCTTCCGGCAGCAGGCTCAGATTTCAGAGGCAGATGCATACTGCTTGTGGAAGACAACGAACTGAACAGCGAAATTGCGGTGGAAATCCTTAAAGAATATGGCTTTCTGGTTGATACCGCAGAAAATGGAGCAGAGGCGGTGGAGAAGGTTAAGAATTCAGCACCAGGGGATTATGATCTGGTGCTGATGGATGTGCAGATGCCGGTAATGAACGGATATGAAGCCACCAAGCAGATCCGTGCACTGGATGAGCCTGCACTGGCAAAAATCACAATCCTTGCCATGACGGCAAATGCCTTTGATGAGGACAGAAAAAGAGCTCTGGAATGTGGTATGAATGGATTTTTATCCAAGCCTATTGTTATAGAGGAATTGATCTGTGCATTACAAAATAATTTAAAGAATCTGTGACGGTTAATGATCCGATAAGCTATGGAGAAAAGAACAATGTATAAAAGGAGAAAAAAATCAGCCGCACTATGCGCGGGGATATTTCTGGCCTTGGGAATGTGGATGATATTGTCAGTATGTTGCCTGGCTGCTGAAATGAATCATGATGAAAAGCAGCCACAGATGGCAGGTCAGGAGGAAGTGGCGCAGCAGAAACTTATCCGCATGGGCTCCTTTGAGGATACCTTTGATTATGTGGATGAAAATGGTATCAGAAGAGGATTTGGCTACGAACTTATGCAGGCTCTGGCAGGCTATACCGGATGGAAGTTTGAGTATGTGAAATGTGACTGGTCCAACTGTTTTGATAAGCTTGAAAATGGTGAGATTGATGTGATGGGGGATATTTCTTACACCGATGAACGGGCACAAAGGATGCTCTTTTCAGAGGAGCCTATGGGTGAGGAAAAATATATCCTCTATGCGGATTTATCACACACGGATATTGAAACATCTGATTTCAAGTCTATGGACGGGAAACGGGTAGGTGTGCTCTTAGGTACAGAGCCTGAAATCATGCTGACAGAATGGGAAAATAAAAACGGCATACATACAGAGCATGTAAATGTGAATAATAATGAAGATGTAGAAAAGAAATTAGCGAATCATGAGATCGATTGCTTTGTATCGCTGGAGGAATCCATCTGGTCTGAACAGGGAATATCATCCGTTACCACTATTGGTAAAGCAGGCATATATTTTGCAATAAATAAAGAGCGCAGCGATATCAAGGCCGAGCTTGATTTTGCTATGCTTCAGCTGGATCAAAACAGTCCTTTTTTTAAGGCTGATCTGTATAAGAAGTATTTTACCCTTGATTATAGTCAGAGCCTTACAGGGAAAGAAAAGTCATGGCTGGAAGAGCATGGTGACATTCGGATCGGCTTTTTGGACAATGCTCCGGCGGTTTTTTCCATGGATGAAGAGACCGGAAAGCTTACCGGTACGCTGGCGGAATATATTTCTTATGCCAAGGACTGTCTGGGAAATCAGACGTTAGAATTTAATATGCAGGCATACGATGATTATGACGAAATGCTCCAGTCGTTACAGGAGGGTGAAATTGACGCAATCTTTTATGTCAGCAGGAATCCTGATTTTGCAGAAAAAAAAGGCTATGCACTTACCAATACAGCCTGGACCTACAGCCTGATGGCAGTAACGGATGAGAAATACTTTAATGAAAATGAAGTGCATACAGTAGCGGTGCCAAAGGAAAAAGAAGCCTTAAAACACCATATTATTTTCAGCTATCCCAATTGGAAGCTGGTTGAGTACGATTCGCTTGCCGATGCGGCAGATATGGTCACCCATGAAAAAGCAGACTGTTTTCTTCTGGGAACCAGTCAGGCACTGAAATACGATAACAATCGAGATTTCAAAAGTGTTCCCCTTACCAAAACAATGGAGGCATGCTTTGCAGTAAAAGGCGGAGAGGGTCCCCTTTTATCCATACTGAACAAAACTTTGAAGACCATGCCCTCTGGCATGCTTACAAGTGCCCTTGCTATCTATGACAGTACAGCAGATAAGGTAACATTTTATGACTTTATAAAAGACAATATGCTTGCTGTTTTTGTCACTGCAGGATTATTTTCACTTAGCATAATCGGCATTATCCTCATGCTTTTAAGAAAGGCAAGGAAAGCAGAAGCAGTGGCAATGCTTGCGGCAAGTGATACACAAAAGCTTAATGACAAGCTGGAAATCGCTCTGAAAAAAGCAGAGGATGCCAGCCTTGCAAAGACCCGCTTTCTTCACAACATGTCCCATGACATCCGTACTCCTATGAATGCAATTCTGGGCTATACACAGCTTATGGAGGATGAACTGAAAGGAAAAGAGCTGTCTGAAACCTTAGATCATTTGAAGAAGCTGAAGCAATCCGGAAATCTTCTTCTGTCAATCCTGAACAATGTACTTGACATGGCCCGGATTGAGAGCGGCAAGATGGAGATTGATGAGAGCTATGGTCAGATTAAAGAGATCCAGCAGACTTTGCTGGAAATATTTGATGATGAAGCAAAGAAAAAGAATATTGCATTTCATTACACAGTGAATGTAGAGCATGAGCATGTGCTCACAGATATTACCAAGGTAAAAGAAATTTTTGCCAATATCCTGAGCAATGCCATAAAATATACCCCATCCGGTGGTTCTGTTACGGTAAACGTAGATGAATTGCCATGCGATGAGCCTGGGTACATGATTGCGAGGACCAGTGTGAGCGATACAGGAATCGGTATGAGTCAGGAGTATCTGACAAGGATTTTTGAGGCATTCACACGTGAGCAAAACACCACAAAAAGCAAAATCGCAGGAAGCGGACTTGGAATGTCAATCGTAAAAAAATATGTGGAGCTCCTCGGCGGAACGATAAATGTGGAAAGTGAGCCTGGAAAGGGCAGTATATTTACCGTTACACTGAAACACCGGATAGCAGATGAAGGCTATTATAAAAAAATGCACGTTGAAACTCCTGGAACAGGCAGTGAAATCCTTGCAGGAAAGAATATCCTTTTGGCAGAGGACAATGATTTGAATGCAGAGATTGCAGTGGCAATACTCGAGCGTTTCGGCCTTAAAGCAGAACGTGTGGAAGATGGCATTCAGTGTGTAAACAGGATAAAAAAGATGCCTGCGGGAACCTATGATATGATACTCATGGATATTCAGATGCCCAAAATGGACGGCTATCAGGCAACACAGGAAATCAGGCACCTGCCAGACCAGGATAAGGCCTGTATACCCATCGTCGCAATGACTGCGAATGTATTTGAAGAAGATAAAAGAGAGGCTGCTGCTGCCGGAATGAATGGCCATATAGCAAAGCCGATCCAGGCTGATGATCTGTTGCCCACATTGGTGGAAATCATAGGGCAGCAAGCTTACAAATAATATGTTTTCTGAAAGGAACAGGCAATATGGTATATACTTGCCGCTATAAATCGCCGCTTGGAGAGATTCTGCTGGCAGCAGACGAAATTGGACTGACCGGACTATGGTTCGAAGGAGAAAAATACTTTGCCGACAATCTGCCAGAGGAACACAAGTCTCAGGAAACGCAGGTTCTTTCCGAAACGAAACACTGGCTGGATATTTATTTTACTGGTAAAGAACCTGACTTTTTTCCGCCATTGCATCCGATGGGATCTGTATTCCGACAGTCTGTATGGGATATCCTCCTGCAGATTCCCTACGGACAGACCACAACCTATGGAGAAATTGCGCACCAGCTTGCCAGAAAACAGGGACTTTCCAAAATGTCTGCACAGGCAGTTGGCGGTGCTGTCGGACATAATGAAATTTCGATTATCATTCCCTGCCACCGCGTAGTAGGCACAAATGGAAGCCTGACAGGGTATGCAGGAGGAATTGCCAAAAAAATATGGCTGCTTGAACTGGAGCATACGGATATGAGCCATCTGTTTGTACCAGGAAAAGGGTGACCGGAAGCTATGGTCTATATGCAGCTTCGTTTAAATCGATTGAACAAATTCCTCCACATAATGCAAGGCAGCTCCGATTGCCGGTGTATACTGCCCATTAGTACCCACCAGTATCTGTGCTTTATCCAGCATGAATGGTGCAGCCCTGTGAAGACGCTCTGTCAGATAATCAATATCTTCCTCTGTAAAATAAGGTGCAAGATAGCCGCTGAGGATGATGGGTGCATCGACAATAAGGTTAAGATTCTTCATGGCAAATGCCAGATGGTTTAAAAAATCTTTCCAGATCTGTATGATCTGGGGGGATTTTTTTTCGCGCAAAAGAGGGAAAAACTCTTTGATGGGCATACCTGCAGCCTGTTCCAGTGCATTGGCAGAACAGTAGGTTTCCAGACAGCCACGGCTGCCGCAATAACAAAGTGGCCCATCAGGATTGATACACATATGTTCAAAGGTTCCGCTGTGCATAGAGAGTCCCTGATGAATCTGATGATTAGTGATGATACCGCCGCCCAGATTTCGGTTCAGCAGGATGATAACAGCACTGTCAAGCTCTGGATGCCTCCATAGCTCAAGGAACGCAGCCGATTTGGAATCATGCTCCAGATAACAGGGATAAGGAAGATATCTGGAAAAATCATCCAGCTTCATGCCTGCGTTATTCATGATATCTCCATATAGTACAGTAGTATGATCCGGAGAGGTGATGCCCTGTGTGGCAATGGAGATGCCAAGTACTTTGTCATTGTCATACTGGTGTGACAAAAGGAATTCCTTTATCGCGTCTGTAACCTGTTTATAGTAATCCGGTGTGTCAGAATAGGGATGCGAAATGGTATCTGTATAGAAAGCATTTCCATACAGATCTACAGCAGTAATATGAAACATTTCTTTTAAAATACCGACACCAATGGAAATTTTGAAATCTGACACAATCTGAATGGCGTTTGCTTTTCTTCCACCGGTGGATTCAAAAAAGCCATTTTTTTCTATAAGACCTTCCTGCTCCAGAAGGTTCAGATTCTGGCTGACAGTGGATAAACCCATCTGTAGCTCCTGAACAATCTGCAGCTTGGAGGTCGTTTTTTTTCTGTAAATATATTGGTAAACCTTTGATTTATTTATTTTTTTGAGACTTATGTTGGTCAATCCCTTTTCGCTCATAATATTCTCCTGATTATGTTATAAGATAATGTTAAGTTCCAAACTTATTGTAGCATAGAACGAAAAAAAAGCAATACAAAGGAATCACATTGAAATGGTAAAAATAGACAAAAAAGTTCTTTGAAAATTATTATTTCTGTCAATAGATTTTTAAAAAGAAAAGATATATACTCAACTTACGATTGAGATATAAGCGTAAGTAAAAGACATAACAACAAATAAGAAGTATAGTAAGAAGACAAACTAGGAGGATATAACATGAAGTTATCAATGAATGGAATTAAGGAACAGGAAGCATGGAATAAGGCAGGAATCACCCTTCCGGGCTATGATGTGGCAGCAGTTTCTGAGAAAGCAAAGAAAGAACCAGGATGGGTTCATTTTGGTATCGGAAATATTTTCCACATATTTATCGGCGGGATTGCAGATGGCCTTCTGGAGGATGGAATTTTGGATCGTGGTATTACCTGTGTGGAAACCTTTGATTATGATGTGGTAGATAAGATTTATGATCCCTATGACAATCTGGGATTAAGTGTAATCCTGCATGGCGATGGTACACGTGAATACAAAGTGATTGGAGCCTTAGCAGAAGCAGTGAAAGCACAGTCCTCTGATAAAGCACAGTGGAATCGGCTGAAGGAGATCTTTACCAGTAAATCCTTGCAGATGGTTTCTTTTACGATCACAGAGAAAGGATATGCATTGCAGAAAGCGGATGGAACATGGTTCCCGTTTGTTGAGGCAGATATCAAGAACGGACCGGATAAGGCGTGTGGTGCTATGGCAGTTCTGGTTGCAATGCTTTATGAAAGATATAAAGCTGGCAGATATCCGATTGCACTGGTTTCTATGGATAACTGTTCACAAAATGGCGCAAAGCTTAGAGAGTCCGTTCTGACAATGACAGAAGAGTGGAAGAAGGCAGGATTTGTTGATGAGGGATTTGTGAACTACATAAGTGATGAGAAGGTAGTGGCTTTTCCATGGACAATGATCGACAAGATCACACCTCGTCCAAGTGAGCAGATTGCAGCAGACCTTGAAAATATGGGTGTTGAGAATATGCAGCCGGTGATCACAGGCAAGAAGACATATATTGCGCCATTTGTCAATGCCGAGAAACCGCAGTATCTGGTAATTGAGGACAGCTTTCCAAATGGCCGCCCGGCTCTGGAAAAAGGCTTTGGCGTATATATGGCAGACAGAAACACCGTGAATCTTCCAGACTGACAGCTATACCTCTTGGAATTGCAGGATGGCTCAGATATATGCTTGGTGTAGACGATGAAGGAAATAAATTTGAGCTTGCACCGGATCCGATGAATGAGGAGCTGCAGGAACAGTTTAAGGATATTGCAGCAGGTAAACCTGAGACTTTCACAGATCAGTTAAAACCAATTCTTTCCAATGAGCGTCTGTTCTTTACGGATCTTTATAAAGCTGGTGTGGGAGAGAAGATTGAGGATATGTTCCGTGAGATGCTTGCAGGACCTGGAGCTGTAAGAGCAACGATACACAAATATGTTGGATGATTTTCGCCGGACAGAGACTATAACTGATTTTCAGGAGGAAAATAAAAATGACAGAAGCGGCATTTGCGGCTGAGCCATCAAGACTGTTGATCGCAGCAGCGGCAGGTATTGTATTGTTACTGCTGCTTATTATCAAGTTTAAACTTCACCCGGTATTATCCCTGCTGATCTCAGCTCTGGTTATAGGGCTTGGAGCCGGCATGCCGGTTCCGACTCTGGTTAGCACAGTAGAGAAGGGTGCAGGTGAAACTCTGCAGGGGATTGTATTATTGATCGGACTTGGATCTTTATTTGGAGGAATTCTGGAGGTGTCAGGAGGCGCGCAGTGCGTTGCCCAGACACTGATAAACAGGTTTGGTGAGAAGAAAGCTGGAATCGCACTTGGAATCACGGGACTGGTAGTTGGTACAACTGTGTTTTTTGAGGCAGGTGTTGTGATTCTGATTCCACTGGCATTCGGACTTGCCAGAAAAACAAAAAAATCCACATTATATTATGTGATTCCTTTATTAGCAGGTCTTGCAACAGGATTTGCATTTATTCCGCCATCAGCAGGCTCTGTGCTTGTTGCAAATATGCTCAATGTGGATCTGGGAGTTATGATTGCAGTGGGTGTGCCGGTTGGTATTCTCTCTCTGATCTTTGCCGGGATTTTGTGGTCAAAATTTATCGGCAGCCGTATTCATACAGGACTTCCGCTCAATATCCAGGAGGTCAGGGAAGAAGAGGAAGCAAATCTTCCTGCATTCTCTACTGTGCTGTGTATTATCCTTTTTCCGCTGGTTTTAATTTTATGCAATACACTTTCTGCATATATTCCGGGAATTGATGCTATCCGTCCTGCACTGGAATTTCTCGGAACACCATTTGTAGCGTTGATCATAGCTGTATTATCCGCCATGTATTTTCTTGGTAAAAAGCATGGCTATAACGGAGAACAGTTAAAGAAGATCATGGACCGTTCCCTGCGCCCTACAGGACAGATTTTGCTTGTTATTACAGGTGGAGGAATTATCCGCTGGGTATTGCAGGACTGTGGTATGGGTGACATCATCGGACCGGCACTGGAGAAGAGCGGTCTTCCGCTGGTGCTTGTGGCATTTCTGATTGCAGCATTAATCCGTGCATCAGTAGGTGCAGCAGTAGTGGCTATGACAATGGCAGCCGGTATTATGGCAGCTATGCCAGGAGTGGCAGGATTATCTCCTGTTTATCTGGCAGCTATGGTCTGTGCTATCAATGGAGGCGCAACAGCATTCAGCCATGTGAATGATTCCGGATTCTGGCTGGTAAGCTCCCTGCTTGAGATAGATGAGAAGACAACCTTAAAATCATGGACAATGATGGAAACGATTATAGGCTTTACAGGACTGATCTGTGCAATTGTAATCAGTCTGTTTGCCTAAGATGAACTTAGTTAATCAAGGCGGACGCGTTCCCCCAGGTGTGCCGGGACAGCCAATGACGAATTTCGGGATTTGGCTCCGTCGCCTATTGACAGGTGGGGAAGCAAACTCGCCCTATCGGGCTCAGACAGTGCATCCCCACCTGTCGCTTACTCACCAAATTCCCGAAATTCGCCAACCGTCTGTCCCGGCACACCTGGGGGAACGCTGGCTATTGAAAACTATTCCCGCAATCCGCACATCCGAATATTGCAACGCACAGCGGTGAATTAACGGCTAAGGGCGCACCTGAAATGACCTGCTTAGGAGTAACAGGTGTCCAGAGGCTGTGCATCGGCTGGAATTCCCCTTAATGCCAGTAAATAAGTACCAGTCTGAATTTCCTCTCAGTGCCAGTGAAGAAGTATCGTTTTAGCACATTCTCCTTACCAGTAACCAGTGAGTTCGCAATGTATATTCGTGAGCAGGTCATTTCAGGAGCGCTCTTAACGGAGACGAGATCCACTGTCTACGAAGACTTAACATCGAAGGCTCTCCTGAGATGTTTAGTCGCAGTTGACAGTTAGCTCGGCGAAGTGTTGCGACGACCTGCGATGAATATACATTGTGAACTCACGTCCTGGTAACAACTGCTTCACTAAGTCCCGCTACAATTTATTATGACAAAGAAAAAACCGATTAGAAGACTATTTGTAGAGTTTTTATCGGGAAAACAGAATTTGATAGTGAAATTTCAAAAACGATGTGATGCAAAAACTATTCATAAGAACAGGATTCATGTATAAAATCATGCATGAGTCCTGTTTTTGTGGTAATATTAAAAAACTATGTGCATTGGATATCAGATGGAGGTACCTATGACAGAAAGAGAAAAAATGCTGGCAGGAGAACTATATGATTGTGGAGATGCGGAACTGCTGACACAATGGCATAAGGCAAAAGATTTAGTAAGAGATTATAATCAGACAAATTCTGCAGATGCGGATGAAAAAGAAAGAATTCTGAAAGAACTTCTTGGAGGAAAAAGCAAAAATTTATGGATAACGGCTCCTTTTTACGTTGACTACGGTAACAATATTTATTTCGGAAACAACTGTGAAGTAAATATGAACTGTACTTTTCTTGATGACAATGTAATTCGTATCGGGGATAACGCCTTAATTGCACCAAATGTACAGATTTATACGGCATTTCATCCAACAAATGCCATAGATCGCTTTGGGATACCTAAAGAAGACGGATCATTTGAATTTTGTAAAACGCAAACAGCACCAGTTATCATTGGAAACAATGTATGGGTTGGTGGCGGAGCTATTATTTTGCCAGGCGTTACCATCGGAGATAATGTTGTGATCGGAGCAGGCAGTGTTGTAACAAAAAATATTCCCGACAATGTGATTGCTGCAGGCAGTCCCTGCAGAGTGATCCGTAGGAATCAGTAACAAATACATTTTATCCAGATAACTATACAAGTGGGAGGTTATTATATGTGTGAAATACAGAAGAAAATCGAATTACTACAGAAAATTGCACATCGATTTAATGAGGCAAATATAGAGTGGGCTTTAGGCGCATCTATGCTGCTGTACTTTAAAGGGATTATTTCAGAATTTCATGATATTGATTTAATGGTCTCTGTTCATGATGCTGAACAGGTCCGGACTATTTTATCAGAAATGGGAGAACTTCACCCACCGGCTTCTGCTCCTGATCCAATGTATCGTACAAAGGTATTCATGGAATTCACCATTGATTCTGTTGATATTGATGTTATGGCTGGATTTTCTATTGTAAGCGAAGGGAAGGTTTATGATTGTTCTCTTGACAAAGAACAAATCGTGGAAAGAATGACGCTTGGAACAGAAGTCATTCCTTTGCAATCCCTATAATTATGGTGTAAATACTATCGGCTGATGGGCAGAAGCGAAAAAGCTGACATGATTGAAAGAATGCTGTAGACTGCAAGATGTGATCTATCCATATCGAAATAAATTTTTGAAATAAGTAAAGCATAATATACGGAGAAAAAATATGAACATTCTAGTTGTGATTGATATGCAGAACGATTTTATTGACGGAGCACTTGGCACACCAGAGGCCGAAGCCATTGTTCCAAATGTAGTAGATAAAGTAAAGAATTTTAATGGGCTTGTGCTGGCAACGAGAGATACTCACGGCGAAGATTACCTTCAGACTCAGGAGGGCAGGATGCTTCCTGTAGAGCACTGCATTCGTGGCACCTATGGCTGGGAAATCCGGGAAGAGATTGCAGAGCTTCTGGAATCTCTTCCCATTGATAAGCCAACCTTTGGAAGCGAAACCTTGGGGAAAGTGTTAAAGGAATTTAATAAATCAGAGCCCATCGACAGTATTACACTGGTTGGTCTTTGCACGGATATCTGCGTAATTTCCAACGCCATGCTGCTGAAAGCATTTTTGCCGGAAGTGCCAGTTATTGTGGATTCCCTCTGTTGTGCAGGTGTGACACCAGATAGCCATGAACGGGCTCTGGAGGCTATGAAAGCGTGTCAGGTCGAGGTTGTCTGAGCCAAGGGAATGTAGTATGAAGTACAAAACTACAGAATAAGAAAAATCCCATGTCAAAGAAGCTTTGCATACCTGTTTTTCCCGCTGTAAAAGGCAAATTGCTTTTCATTTGGCAGAAATTTTTATATAATCCAAGTGAGAAAGCAAAACCGATTGGAAGAACAGGAGACAAGCAAATATGAACATTGGAATGCAGATATTAAAAATACGAAAAGAAAAGGGGCTGACCCAGGAGGAATTTGGAAAAATATTTCATGTTACCAGACAGACTGTGTCTAATTGGGAGAATGAAAAGAGCTATCCGGATCTGCAGATTCTCATAGACATCAGCAACCGTTTTGATATTTCTCTCGACATCTTAATAAAGGAAGATGCCAAAATGGTAAAAACCATGGATAAAGAAAGAGTGCTTGGATCATTAAAACGGGAAAAGTCCGTTATTGACTTTTTTACAGGTGCAGGAACTGGAGTTGTAATCACCTGCCTGTTTTCAGCTGATACAATGGCAAGAACAGTTACCATTGTATTAGGCGTGATCATGATCGGAATTGGATGGTATCGCGAAGCAAAATACGACAAAAGATTGTTCAGATATATGAATGATGAAGAACGGTAGGTGGAGAGCATGAAAATCTGGCGTGAACTGTTAGGCTATGTGAAAGTGATTGTAATAGTAGTGGTGATTACTCTGGTTATCAATAATGTTGTTTTGATTAACGCAAAAATCCCTTCACCCTCCATGGAAAAAACACTTATGGTGAAGGACCGTCTTTTCGGCTTTCGGCTTGCGTATGGAATTAATCTTGATCTGTTTGGTTATAAAATCTCTGAAAAGTTCAAGGATCCGGAGCGTTTTGATATTGTAATATTTAAATACCCAGATGATGAAAGCCGTCTTTTTATCAAAAGAGTGATCGGACTGCCGGGAGAGGTAGTGGAAATTAAGGATGGGAAGGTTTATATTGATGGTTCTCCCACTCCATTGGATGACTCTTTCATTCCGGAGAAAATGGTCGGAAGCTATGGCCCGTATACAGTTCCGGAAAATTGTTATTTCATGCTTGGTGATAACCGGAATGATTCGAAAGATTCACGTTCATGGAAAAACAAATTCGTGCGATTTGACCAGCTTGTGGGAAAAGCTGTTGTAAGATACTATCCGTCTTTTAAGTGGTTACGGTAGAGTTGAGGGGTTAGCGTTAGAGGATTGGACTAAGGAAGATTGATTGATGAGAAAAAAGTTGACACATACTACATCTTGTTAAATGGCCTTTTTGCTGCAAAAAACAAAAATTAAAAAAATGCCAGAAAGTCAGTCAAGACATGTTAGTTCATCTTGCCTGACAATTCTGGCATGGCAAAAATTAAATCAATTGATGAGTCGGAACATTTTCCCGGCGTTCCTGATGCTATTCTAATTCATTTGACATCTTTTCGCAAATAGTCTGATAGATTTCCTTTGTCTCTGAATCATTTGCACCATTCACGACCAATATTTTTCCATCTATACTCATGACTACATATGAATGACAGGATGAATGGGTATACCGGATATAGTCTCCATAGACATCATTTCTAAAATTTCCCATAGCATATTTAAGATTTCCTAAACCATTGGTTCTATAATCGTTCCGGTTCTGAGATGGATTTTCTTCATATGAGATACTGTCAATCTGCGTATAGTCTACTGTATAATCGCTCCAGCCTTGTGCCTCAATAGTAAAATCTCTATCCTCGAAACGAATTTCAATACTTCCCAAGAACAACGTCCATATAACGAATATAATGGTTACAATGGCTATGCTTCCGTATACCACAATTGTTTTTTTGCTATACTGAATTTTTAATTTTTCTCCGGTCGCTATCTTTTTCTTATAAAAGAGATAAGAATAGAGAATGCTGATGATTGCAGCTGCCATAATGCTTACAATAAACAAGACAAGGGCTGCCATATTTTCCTCAAAAAGACCACAGAGCATACACAGAATACCTGCTGCCATCCATAGCTTCCCACTGAATCTATGAGTTGCATTCCAGTTTTCTTCATCCTGCAATGTCCATATAACTCGGATCCCTATCGTATTGTTCTGTTTTACCTTTGGCAGATAATTTCCTATAACCATGAACAGTAAGCCTGTTCCATAATACATGAATGCCATAAACAGGTTCTCCATATCTGCTCCGGTATTTACCAATCTGGCAATGCCATTATAAAGCAATGTAATAACAGGTATCATCCATATAGCCATCCCTATAACCTTAGGGCTCTGTTGTCTGCTTCTGTTATCATAAAATATGATTGCTACAAATATACAGTGCGTTACTACAAAAAGTACATTTATCCATTTACCGTGTGTACTCGTAAAACCGACCAGGACTCCTGCAAGAATTACCAGTATAGAGCTGATTAATGAACCTCTATATTTTTTTATCATTTCCTTCATCGTCCGATGCTCCTTTCAAATCTGTGATCCACAGCATGACATCTTCCAATACGGAAGTGTTTAATTCATAATAAATAAACTTTCCTTCTCTTTGGTTTCGGATCAAATCAGCTTCCTTCAATATTGCCAGATGTCTTGATATGGATGCTCCCGTTACTGAAAAATGTTCGCAGATTTCTCCGGCTGAAAGCCGTCCATTCTTCAATAAGTTCAAAATCTCACGTCGTATTGGATCAGCCAGTGCTTTTAATGTATCTTGTATACCCAAAAATTCATCACATCCCTTTATTTAACATTTAACCTAATTACTAAATGTATTATAATGTAAGGGATATTATTTGTCAAGAACCAGTTACTTAAAAAAACAAACTGTTTTATTTTTAGAAAAAATTTCAGAAAAAAAGGCTTTCTGCAAGATGTGCGTCACAATTTGCAGAAAGCCATTTTCAAAGCCGTTCTAGTGCAACATTATTTGCTATATGAGTATCAAAATAAATAATGAACCTATTGACACTACTAGGAGATAGTTCATTGGAACGAGATAAAGAGAAATACCAGTATTCCTATGAAGATATTATTGAGATGTTGCAGGCTAATGTAAAGCTTACAGATGTTCATAAATAAATCCTTTCGTTTATCATAGGCTCCTCCCACTGCCTTTAGGCGGTGGGAGGAGCCTTGTAAATCGTTATCTATTATCCCTGACTCTCGATATATTTTTGTATAGTTGCTGATGACACTTCTCCAATGCTACAAGCAAAATAACCATCTGACCAAAATATTTTTTTCTTCCAATACTGTTTTGATAAGACCGAATTATACTTTTGGCATAAGTATTATGTTGTTTCCTGCTTTACAATTTTAACAATGTCGCATACTCTATCCGTTGCATCATAACTTAACAAAAAATGTATATGGTCTTTGTCTGTTTCCATAGCAATTATTTCGTAGCTACGAGTATTGGCTATATCGAGAATCTTTTGTTTCACATCATCAGCAATAGAGCCTTTTAGTAGTTGTTTGCGGTATTTGGTTACAAGAACTATATGTACTTTCAGACTGTATTTTCGTCTGTTATGACGATTAGAAGAGGAAAAAGTGTCAGGTCCCTTTTATGCAATGAAATTTCCTCTGGGAGTAGGAAACACTACCAGGCATGATGACATTTATTATGAGCAGAGGAAGATCATTACCAATATTGCAGACAGGGAAAACTGTATTATTGTGGGCAGATGCGCAGATTACACTTTGCAGGATCATGATAATATTTTGAAAATTTATATTTATGCGCCTTATGAAGCGCGAATGCGAAACTGCGTAGATATATTGAAAATGAAGCCGGACGCTGCGAAAAAAATGATTTCTGACGTAGACAAAGCCCGTGCATCATACCACAAACATTACGCCGGATATCTGCCGGGAGATTACGAACATATGGATTTCACAATCAACAGCGCCTCCCTGGGAATCGACCACAGCGCAGAGGTGATCCGTGACATTGTTCTGAAAAAGTTTGGGGATATGATGTAGGGAAAATTTTTGATTGCCTTTACGGAAATCAGGTTTCATGGTATCATAATTTTATTGTTAGAGTGATGGTATCTTGGAACCTTTTTTCTGTAAAAAGATATTTCCAGAAAGGAGCCTGCATGGGAGAAAGAGTATTTAATATAACTGGTCCGTGTGTTCCGCTTCTTTATACTGGAGAAGAAATACCGTATCAGTTTAATAATCCGGAAATTGATCTTGGCACCATGTATGGAATTCTCAAAGAAAAGGAACAAAAGCTTTGGAGCAATTGAAAACATATCTGTCAATCAAACAGCAGAAAACAGGATATTTGCTTAGTTTTTGTGATAATGTGAAATCTCCGAGAGAAGATAAGAAATTTGAAATGGATGGATATACCATATACGAAACAATAGTAGCGTATAGAGATAAAGCATAAATCGGAGGGCAGTTAATTCTGCTCTCCGATTTTGGATGATAAGAGGTCGATGAGCCATACCAGGAGGATCAGGCCAAGCAGGATGGCGCCGGCTTTTGACCAGGCGTATTGGTTCATGGAAAAGATAAGGGGGGCGCCGATTCCGCCTGCGCCCACAAGGCCAAGGACGGAAGCCTCACGGATGTTCACGTCGAAACGGTAGAGCACAATAGAGGTGAAAACCGGTTTCAGCTGTGGCAGCACACTGTGGCAGATGGCTGGCAAAGGGCGTACACCCATGGCAAGCAGCGCATGGTAGGGACGCATGTCCAGGGCGTCCAGGCTTTCGGTAAAGCGTTTGGTGAGAAGTCCGATGCTGCACACTGCCAGAGTAAGGACTCCGGTAAAAGCCCCAGGGCCTGATACGCGGATGAAAATCAGTCCGTATACCAGAAATGGCACAGACCGGATTCCCATGATCAGCAGATTAAAAAGAAAGCAGACCGGAGCAGGCACAAATCTTCTGGTATTCAAAAAAGCCAGCGGAATCGAGAGAACTGCTCCAATTACTGTTCCAATAAATGCAATGCACACAGTTTCCAAAAGCAGATAAAAAAGCCCGTCTTTTCCTGTGGAGAAAAAGAAGCTCCAGTCCGGATGCAGGAATCCGTCCAGCATATTTCTCAAAGTTTGCGGGCTGGTGCGGGAAAAATCCGGCGGGGAAAGAGTTACCGTACAAATAACAAATACAGCGGCAAGAAACAGAACCAGCAGTCTGGCATGTTCTTTTTTTATCCTTCGTTCTCCGCGAACCAGCGAAGCCAGATAACGGCTGAAATATTCAATCGCGCACACGGTAAGGAACAGCATGAGGAGAATCATGCCAACCTTGTCGAATTCCAGCCAGGAGATTTTCTCATTAAGCAGCAGACCGATTCCACCGGCACCCACATATCCAAGGATGGAGCTGTGGCGCACATTGGCCTCAAGGAGATAAAGTGCATTGGTGAGAAATCCAGGGGCAATGTCCGGAATAACAGCATGCACATATGCCTGGAAACGGGAAACTCCCATGGAGCAAAGGGCCAGGTAAGGCTTTGGATCAGCTGCGCTGATGTCCTCATAAGTCAGCTTTGTCATAATGGCAAAGGTATACAAGGTAATTGCAAAAGTACCGGCAAAGGTTCCAAGCCCGAACAAAAATGTGGCGGTCAGCGCCAGAATCAGTGCCGGAAAAGAGCGGAGAACCTGGATGAGAATCCGGAGAACTCTGCGTGGAGCTGCAGGAAATTTCAGGTTTGCCGCGGCAAAGGGAGCAGCCGCAATGGCGAAAAACGCTCCCAGTACGGTACCAGTCACAGACATCTGTATGGTATAAAAAAGGGGCAGAAGGATTTTTCGGATATAGGAAAAATCTGGTGGGATCATGTCTGCCACAAGATCGGTAAGATGGCTCCTGCGCTTCCAGAAGGCAGCGAGGTCACAGCCAGTAAACCTGGCAGCCAGGAAAAAAAGGCAGAGAAAACCAAGGGGAATTGCCACTCTTTGGAACAGGTGAAGCTTGCGTTTATTCATAGATCACACCTCATTTTTCCTGACTGTGTTTTCTGAGTTGGTGTAAATCTGCTCTGTGATTTCTTCGGTCAGCTCGGCAGTTTTTCCATCAAAAACGATTTTTCCGTCTCTAAGCCCAATGAGTCGCTGGGAAAACTCCCTGGAAAATTCCAGATTATGACTGTTCATCAGAATGGTCACACCTTCTGTCTCATGAATGCTTCTCAGGAGCTCAAGAATCTGCCGCCCAGTCACAGGGTCCAGAGAAGCGACCGGTTCATCTGCCAGCAAAATACCTGGGTGACGCATCAGGGCTCTTGCAATGGCAGCACGCTGTTTCTGACCGCCGGAAAGGTTTTTCACTGGCTCCTCTGCCTTGTCAAGAAGTCCTACCCGGTCCAGAAGCTGCAGAGCTTCCGCTTCGCGATTTTTTCCATAAAGCCCCAGCACACCGGAGAAAAATCCAAGGTCCGGAAGGCTGGCGGTGAGCACATTTTCCAGGCAGGTGGAATTCTCCACAAGACAAAAATCCTGATAAATGGTAGCAATGGATGTTTGAAGGCGGCGCTTTTGCCTGCCGTGCAGAGATTGGAAGGGGATTCCATCCAGAAGAATCTGTCCGCTGGTGCAGGGGAGCATTCCGTTTAAAATACGGAACAAAGTGGTTTTACCTGCCCCGGAAGGTCCGATCACAGAGACAAATTCCCCCTGTGAGACTGCGAAAGTTACATCTGCAAGTGCCATTGTATGATTAAATTCCTTTTTTACATGCTGAATTTGTAAATTCATAAATGAAAATGACCTCATTTTATAACAAAAATGACTGCCGAGGCAAACGCACTGAAAGGCTCTGACCCGGCAGTTATGATTTTCAAAAAATTCTATTTATTATTCCATAGATTTCAGCAGCTCCTGGGCCTCACGCTCTCCGTCATAGTTCGCGTCATCGCCCCACTCATAGCCAACCTGGCTGAATACGCTGATAATATCTTTTCCCTCGTCTGTGTTTGCAATCTCAATGAAAGAATCCCCAAGTGCCTGGCGGAAATCCTCATCCTGCATTACATCAGAGGTTTTGCTGTATGCGATCATATCGTTATAAATCTTGTCCGTAACGCCGATTACGCCCGTCTGATTCACCATTTCATCGGTGCCGCCGAAGGTTTCCTGCCATTCTGGAGCATATTTGGTGCGGATGTGTCCGTAGGAAACCATAACATCTGCCTGTCCGGAAGCAAGACGTGCAAGAGAAGTGGTGTAGGAATCAGACTCCACAGCATTTGCAAGATCGCTGATGCCTTTTCCATATTTCTCATTCAGCCATAAGCTTGGGTAAATGTAGCCGGAAGCAGAGGTCGGTCCCATCACTGCCCATGTGGCATCATTTAAATCATCCCAGGTGAGCTGCTCTCCGTTGTTTACTTTTTCCAGCAAAGTCTGGCCTTTCTCGCTTGGTCCGGCAAGAATGATGGAACGGTAGTAGGTAGACATTTCGTCTGTATTTTCCTCAATGGTGCCGTCGTTCCAGTCTTTGGGATCGTCGGAATCCTTGTTGATGGCGTAGCGAAGTGCGGTAAGAAGAACATCGCAGTCATCAGAAAACAGTACATAGTTACCGCCTGAAATAAAGCCGATATCTGCACTGCCTGCACTTAATGCCTGTCCCACAGCTGTGTAGCTTGTGCCAACTGTCATGTCCACATTTTCTACATCATAGCCCTTGGAGAGAAGGGTTTCCTTCAGTAAGTCCTCAAGGGGTTCTGTGGCTGTTGTGATGGTGTCGGAATCCGCATAGGGAGAAAATGCGATTTTCAAAGAGTCGATAGTCTTTGTGTCATCTGCAAATACAGTGACTGCGCTTCCTGCGGTAAGTCCCAGGCACAATGCCATGGAAAGTGCGGATACAATGTGTTTCTTCATAATGAAATACCTCCATGCCCTTATTGGGTGATATATTTCTGCTGAAAGAAATAAAAAAAATACATGCCTCTCAGCATGTACCGAAAATGACTTTCGAGCAGACGCTGACAATCCACCTGTAATTTCAGGTGAACAGGTTTCGGTCGATCCTGACGGGATCCTCTCAACCCGGACCTACGGGCTCCCTCGCAATCTGGTGTAGCGAACACGAAGTAACCGCCACATTGACTTGCCTGATTTTTCATATGCTGCGTTGTCGTCAATCGGCGTAGCCACCGCTACGCCTCATTCCTCCGTCTTGCATATGAGAAAATCATCCTGCGTCAATGCGGCAGATACTTCGTGTTCACTGCACCAGTTTTTCGTCATCAAAAAGTCTGACCGCAACACCAGGGCGCTCCCCCTGACACTGCATTCCGTTAACCGGGTAAATTGTAACATACCTTGTTGGGAAATGCAAGAAGGGATGTTGGCGCTTTACAGAAAAAATAATAGATTGAGAATTAGAATGGAAAAGGCTATAATAAGAAGAACTGGAATGAGGATGTGGTCAGGAAAGGAATTGGTGAGGTTATGGGTGGAAAAGTTCTTGAACTGGAAACAGAAAGGCTTCGTGCAGAAGGGCAGGTAGTTGGAAAAGAAATCGGAAAAGCAGAGGGCGAGGAACGTTTAAGCATTCTGATTAATCATTTGATACTGGACGGAAGAAATGACGAAATTCAGTCAGTTGTTACGAATGCAGAAATCAGAAGAAAATTATATAAAGAATATGGGATGTGATTCCATCAATTTAAAATTTGGTGAGAGGATGGAAAAAGCAATGGGCTGTCGAAAAAGACGGCCCATTTGAAAATGAAGCAGCATAAGCTTTGGTTCTGTAAAACATCAGAAAATAAATGTTTGAATTTTACTGTTAGAGAGGAAAAGCAGAGGAAAGTAGGAAGTAACCATATGATTACAATTGCAATTGTAGAAGATGATAAGGAATATCGCAGCCAGTATAGAGATTATCTGAAGCAGATGGAAGCACAGATGGGGGAGAGCTTTCAGATCAGGGAATTTGAAGATGGGGATGGGATTCTGGAAAATTACAGAGCGGACTATGACATTATTCTAATGGATATTGAGATGAGCTTTGTGAACGGAATGGAAGCCGCAGAGGAAATCCGGAAGCTGGACCATGAAGTAGTCATTATTTTTATTACCAATATGCCACAGTATGTGATGGATGGTTATAAGGTGCAGGCATTTGACTACATTTTGAAGCCTATCACTTATTATGCTTTTTCCAGAACTCTGCTGCAGGCTATGGAGCGGATGGCTGCCAGAAACCGCCAGTATACTACCATTCCTATTAAAAACGGAATTCAGCGCATTGACATCCGGGAGCTGGTATATGTGGAAGTAATGGATCATGACCTAATTTATTACACGATAAGTGAAAAATACGTGACGCGTGGATCGATGAAAGAGGCAGAAGAGCTTCTGAAGGATTTCCATTTTTTCCGCTGCAACAAATGCTATCTGATCAATCTGGCTTACGTGGAACGTGTCCAGAATAATGATGTGCTTCTGGGAAAATATGTAGTTGCAGTTACCAGGCCAAGGCGGAAGCAGTTGATGGACGCTATTAATAATTATCTGAATGAAATATCAAAATAATAGGAGACACTGTGGATGTATCAAAACATTTATAATTATTTTTTTGAGTACGATTTATCAAAAACGCCAGGCTTTACTTATGTGCTGGCAAATTTTCTGGGAGTAATCATTTATACGGCTTTTAATCCAAGAAGGCGCAAAAATATATGGGCATATGCGGAACTGCTGATTTTGGGGTTAATGTATCTGGTCTATAATTTTTTTACCAGAGATATATCAACAGTCCTGTTCATTCCAAGTATTATGATAGCATTTATGTTTACTGCTCTTATGATCTATGCAGTATGCGATATGAACCGCCGGAATGTAATTTACTATGCAGTGCGCGCATATACATTCGGAGAACTTGCAGGGGCACTTGGATGGCAGCTTGTATGTTATGTATTTGAGAATCGAAGAGTTTCCTACTCCGCTGCCATTCAATGTCTGATTACAGTGGGAACAGTAGCTGTGTTGTTCGTGATTGTTCTTCTGGCAGAAAAAAGGATAAATCGTGATCAGAAACATATTCACATAGAAAAAAGGGAAGTGATTCTTTCGGCAGTAATGTGTATCTGTATGATTGCTGCAAGTAATTTAAGCTATGTGAGCTCCAGTACACCGTTTTCCAGCAGAATTCCAAGCGACATTTATATTATCAGGACAATCGTAGATCTTGCAGGAGTCAGCATTCTTACAGCATATCATATTATTTTAAAAGAGTCCCATGAAAAAATGGAAATGGCACAGATGGCAGCATTGAACAGAATGCAGTTTGCAAATTACCAGATATCCAGAACCAGTGTGGATTTGATCAATCAGAAGTATCACGATTTGAAGCATCAGATCGAATTTCTGAAAAGAGAAATTTCTGAAGAAGACAAGCTTGCCTATTTAAGCGGAATGGAAAGAGAGATTCAGCAGTATGAAGCTGAGAATAAAACCGGGAACAATATTCTGGATACAATCCTTACGACCAAAAGTCTTCTTTGCCAGGAGAAAAATATTCAGATCACCTGCGTTGCGGATGGAAAAGCCCTGAACTTTTTAAATTCCATGGATATATGCTCATTATTTGGAAATGCTCTGGATAATGCGATTACAAGCACAGAAAAGATAGAAAATCCAGAGAAAAGACTGATTCATGTAATGGTTTCCAGGGAAAAAGGTTTTCTAAGAATTAAGATAGAAAACAGTTTTCAGGGAGAACTGAAAATGAAAAACCAATTGCCGGTTACCACCAAGGAGGATCGGCGATACCATGGCTTTGGAGTGAAAAGTATGAAAGAAATTGCAGAAAAATACAAAGGGTCTCTGACCGTATCAGCAAAGGATGGCTGGTTCGAGCTTCGTATTCTGATTCCAATACCGGAAAGCATGGATGAAATATAATGGTAAAATTGCATAAAATATAAAAAGAAAAATGCGCATAATGCACAATAAAAATAGAGAAAAATAAAATGTAATTGAATAGAATGTTAGATTACGCTAAAAAAAGATGGTTTACGTCAAAAAAATATATAACAGGTTCTGAGGTGATATAATCCGCTTACACAAGAAAAAGGAGGATTCATCTATGAAACAGAAAAATGTGATGCGCGGACTGGCTGGCTTATCGGCTACCCTTCTGGCAATAAGCGGTGCCGCCACAGCAGTTGCATCCACACGTGCGGATTTTATCAATTCAAAACTTGGAACATCCAGTTTTAAGCTGGTTGAAAAAGGAGATGGAACAGGCGATTCCATTTATTTTGATTCGGAATTTTCCTCTGTTCAGGATCTGATTGATGCAAAAAAACAGTTTGCCGAAGAAATCAGTGAAGAGGGCAGTGTTCTTTTTAAAAATATCAATGCTGCGCTGCCCATTAACAAAGCAAGCGAAAAAGTAACATTGTGGGGAATGAATTCCCATGTGCCAACTCTGGGAGGCGAAATTGGTTCCTCTGTTGCAGGTCCGGACGATGCAGTCTTTTATGGACTGGAAGAAGCTCTGGCAGAAAAAGAATTTGATGTAAATCAGGATATGATTGATTTTTATTCAAGCGATACAGCTGCACAGTATATGAGAATGGGCGGATTCGGTCAGCCGGGACATAGTCTGACACCAGGATTTGGTCCTATGTATGAAGTAAATACAGATTATCCAATTGGTGAGATTCCGGCAAGTGAGTATTCAGATGAACTGTTAAAAAGTGCAGATGATACGGCTGCTGTTGTTGTAATTTCACGAGACGGTTCAGAAGCAGCTGATTATGAACCAAATATGGTAAATACAACATCTGGCGACAGTTTTGAACGGCCATTGGCGTTATCCGACTATGAGCGGCAGATGATCGCTCTTGCGAAGGAACACAGTACAAAAGTCATTGTGCTGATTAATTCAGATAACCCCATTGAAATTGAAGAGTTAAAGGAAGATGATGAGATTGATTCCATTCTTTGGACCGGTTTGCCTGGAATGTATGGATTTCTTGGCGTGGCAGATATACTTTGCGGAGATGCGAATCCCTCCGGACATATTTCCGATACATATGCAGTGAATTCTCTGTCCGCTCCATCCATGGTAAATTTTGGAATTTATACTTATTCAAACAGTTCTGTTTCCGGGGAAAAGGATGGACTTACCGAGACCGATAAAGCAGACTGGTTTGAAGTAGAGTCAGAAGGAATTTATAACGGATACAAATATTACGAAACACGTTATGAAGATTGTGTTCTCGGAAAGGGAAATGCAGATACCACAGAAGGTTCCTCCACAGGAGAGGCATGGAATTATGCAGATGAAGTAAGTTATCCGTTTGGCTATGGTCTTTCTTATACTACTTTTGAACAGAAACTGGAAAAAGTAGAAGTACAGACAGGAAGTGTGGGAAAAGCCACTGTAACCGTTACCAATACCGGGGATACTGCTGGAAAAGACGCAGTACAGCTTTATGTACAGGCTCCTTATACAGAAGGAGGAGTAGAAAAATCTGCAATTCAGCTGGCAGGAATTTCCAAAACACAGATTCTGGAACCAGGAGAGTCTGAAACAGTGGAAATTGAAATCAATCCTGCATATTTTGCGAGCTATGACGAAACCGCAGTGAAAGCAGATGGAACAGCTGGTGCATGGGTTCTGGATGAAGGTGACTATTATTTTGCTCTTGGAAATGGCGCCCATGAAGCACTGAATAATGTTCTCGCGAAGAAAACAGGATCCGAGGAAGGGCTTGTATCTGTAAATGATGATGCTGTGATCAATGCGGATAATGTACAGATATGGAATCTGGCAGCAAAAGATATGGAAACATATTCTGCAAATGTACAGAATGCATTACAGGATTGTGACATTAATAAAGTCATTGAAGACACAGTAGAATATACAACCAGAACAGACTGGCGCAAGGGCTGGACCGCTGTTACAAGCATTACTCCAACAGAAGAGATGATGGAAGGTCTTAGAAACAGCAGAACAGAACTTACGGAAAATGGTTCAGGAACAACCTGGGATAAAGATAACGGGCTGAAATTAATTGATATGATGATTATCGATGAAAATGGAAATTATTCCGGTGCGATTGATATTAATGATCCTATGTGGGATCAGCTTATTGAGCAGATGTCTTTGGACGAGGCCATTCAGTTCATTGAGTATGGCGGTGACGACATTGAAAATATTGATTCCGTATTTCTTCCGAGAACATATGAACAGGATGGACCGATTGGTTTCTCTTATGATCAGGTAGCAGGATATAGTGCAAGATGGTCAAAGGATTTATCAGATGAGCCTACTTATGTAGCAGAGGATGATGAAAATGCAGATACTTCCATGGTAAGTTTCCCAACAGAGGTAGTGGTAGCTGCGACATTTAACACAGATCTTCTGGAACGCGAGGGAGAACTGCTGGGCGAAGATGGATTATGGTCTAACATCAGTGTTATCAATGCACCAGGATTAAACCTTCACAGAGCAGTATATTGTGCAAGAAACTTTGAGTACTATTCCGAGGATTCCATGCTTACCAATATTCTTGGAAAAGCAATCTGTAAGGGTGCCCAGTCAAAGGGGCTTGTGGCAGCAGTAAAGCATTTTGCCTATAATCATCAGGAAACAAACCGTTCCGGAATGTCTGTGTTCTTTACGGAGCAGGCTGCAAGGGAAAATGAACTCAGAGGCTTCCAGGGAGCAATGGCAGAGAATATTGCCGGAGGTGCTATGACAGCCTTTAATCGTATGGGAGTTGATTATTCTGGTGCCAAGAAGAGTCTTTTGGAGCAAATTACAAGAACTGAATGGGGCTTTACTGGCGCTTATGTGACAGATATGATCAATGGTGCCGACTATATGAACTGGAGAGATATTGTATTTAATGGCGGCGGTATGGCACTTACCTCTTCTGCATATTCAAGTTCTGAAATTGGACTGATGGAAGATGTAAAAGCAGAGATTGCAAAAGATACAGCTTTCCAGGAAGCTTTAAAGCAGAACATCAAATACTGGCTTTATAATCTTGTGAAATCCAATGCAATGAATGGAATTACAAATACAAGTGTAATGGAATCTGTAACTCCATGGTGGCAGATAGCATTCTATGGTGTGGACGCATTCCTGGCATTACTGACATTGTTATTTATTGTAGTGTATGCGAAAAAGTTAAAGAAAGCATAAGAAGGAGGAAGTCAGAATGAAAAAAACAACAGGTGAAAAAAAAATTGGATTTTATCTGGTCATGGCGGCAGCAGTTCTTTCTCTGGTGAGTATGCTGATTTATCGTACAGTTCTCAGTCAGTTGGGAATGGTATATGGATTATCGGTAATTCCGGCAATAGTAGCTGTACTGGTATTAGCCGGAATGAAAATGACTGGCGCAAAAGAACTTCTCAACTGGGCTGGACCTGTTAATGCTGTGGTAACTGCACTTACTGCTATTATCAGCTGCAGTATTATGCTGGATGCATTTGGACTTGTAGTTTCCGGATTATATCAGTTCAGCCAGATCCGGTCGTATGTGATCTATGCGGCTGTAGTGGCAATTGCAATGATTTTAAATGTTGCGGCAGGTTTTACCGGGATTGTAGAGGGAAATGAAATTTAAATATTACCGGGGAGAACGCAGCCGGTAATGCTTAATGACGAAAAAGACCTGGCAATGATAATACAGTCTTATCTTTGCCAGGCCTTTTGTATCTGGATATGTTATGGTAAAGGATGAGATATAAGGTGGAATTAAAAAATAAAAATATTATAAATAAAATGACACTAAAAGAGAAGGCATTGCTGTTAAGTGGAAAGGGAATGTGGAAAACATATGATTTTGAGGCATATGGGATACCAGCTTTTTTTCTGTCAGATGGTCCTCATGGTATGAGAACCCAGGAAGGACAGGGGGACTGGCTGGGAATTAATAAAAGTAAAGCTGCAACTTGTTTTCCAACAGCTGCAACAATTGCAAATAGCTGGGATCCAGAGCTGGCTGAGGAAGTTGCGTCAGCATTGGGAGAGGAAGCAGTCTCTTTTGGAGTAGACATGATTCTGGGACCTGGAATGAATATAAAGAGAAGTCCGCTTTGCGGCAGAAATTTTGAATATTTTAGTGAAGACCCGTATCTTGCAGGTGAACTGGGAGCTGCTTATGTAAAAGGAATTCAGAGCAAAGGCCCGGCTGCATGCCCAAAGCATTTCGCCGTTAACAGTCAGGAACTTCGAAGAATGTCAAATAATTCAGTAGTAGATGAAAGAACTTTGCGTGAAATATATACAGCGGCTTTTGAGACAACAGTGAAGAAAGCTGCCCCAAAGGCAATCATGTCTTCTTACAATCAGATAAATGGCGTATATGCAAACGAAAACCAAGATTTATTGCAGAAATTATTAAGAGATACATTCGGATTTCATGGAATTGTGGTATCTGACTGGGGGGCAAGCAACGACCATACAGAGGGCGTAAGATGCGGAAGTAATCTTGAAATGCCAGGAAATTCCGGAACAACAGCGAAAGAACTGGTAAGAGCTGTGCAAAAAGGCAGACTGGATGAAAAGATACTGGACAAACGTATTGATGAAATTTTGACAACAATGCTTCCGGTTCATCAGTTAGTCGAAATGGGGAAAAAGAGTTTTGATGCGGAAGAGCATCATAAGCTTGCAAGAAAAGCAGCTGCCCAAAGCATTGTACTTCTGAAAAATCAGGATAATATTTTACCTTTGTCCGAAAATAAAACAGTAGCGGTAATAGGAGAGTTTGCAGAGAAGGCAAGATATCAGGGCGCAGGCTCTTCTCTTGTGAATCCAACAAAAGTAGAGAATATCATGGACATTATAGATGGATATTCTTTTAAAAAAGTAATATATGAACCAGGATATCACAGAAACCAAAAGACAGATCACAGGCTGCTCGAGTGTGCAAAAAAGGCAGCAGCAGAGGCAGATACAGTATTACTGTTTGTTGGGCTTGACGAGGCAAGTGAGTCAGAAGGAATGGACCGTGTTCATATGAAAATGCCGCAAAACCAGCTGGAACTTATAAATGCAGTTACTGGAATGAATACGGAAACGGTTGTGATCGTATCTGCCGGAAGTGTGGTGGAAATGCCATGGATCCAAAAAGTAAAAGCAGTTGTGCACGGCTACCTTGGCGGACAGGCAGGCGCGTCTGCAATGTTGGATGTGATTACCGGAAAAACAAATCCGTCTGGAAAATTAAATGAAACCTACCCGATTTGTTATGAAGATACTCCGGCGTATGCCTATTATCCGGGAAAAGAGAGAAACAGCGAGTACAGGGAAGGTTTATACGTTGGATACCGTTACTATGATACAGTGAAAAAAGATGTTCTTTTTCCATTTGGATACGGATTGAGTTACACGGATTTTACATATTCGGATTTAAGCGTATCAGAAAAAGGAGTAAGCTTTTGTATTACCAATACGGGAAATTTTGCTGGCGCTGAAATTGCTCAACTCTATATTGAGAAAGAAGCCCCGGAAGTTTTCAGGCCTGCGCATGAACTGAAAGGATTTTCTAAAGTATTTCTTAAGCCAGGAGAGACTGGAAGAATTGAGATTCCATTTGAAGAAAGGACATTTGCATATTTTAATGTACAAACAGGAGAATGGGAAATTGAAGAAGGAAACTATAAAATTCTGATAGCGAAAAATTCCAGAGAATGTGTTTTACAGGAAAACGTTTATCAAAAAGGAACAGGAGCCAAAAATCCATACAAAGTTCATCTTAGCGAGTACGAAACAGGACATGTAGAGCAGGTTTCAGATGATTCATATGAAAAACTTCTTGGATATAAAATTCCAGATGGAGCATGGAATGGTGAATTAGAAAAAAATGATGCTTTTTGTCAGCTGTATTATGCAAAGGGAACAGTTGGAAGAATCATTTATAGGATACTTGATAAAATGATGAAAAAAAGTGAAAAGAAGGGGGAAGCAAATCTGGATATATTATTTTTCTATAATATGCCTTTTAGAGGCCTGATCAATACAACTCATGGAATTTTTACAAGTGGAATGGTGGATGGATTTGTCAAAATCGTGAATGGACATCTTTTAACTGGATTGGGGAAAATGCTCTGGTCTGCTATTGCAAGAAAATGAGGTTGAAAAATGGCTAAAATTTTGAATAAGAATTTTGAAGACAGTAAACTTTCGCAATCCAAAATTACCGGAGAAGAAGTCAATATGCCGGAGATTTTATTAGGGTATTTTATCGGACCATTTGGAGCTGTTCTGTCTTCTGGAATTTTTACCAGTATTTTGCAGAACTACTTTACAGATGTATTAAGGTTAAATCTTGGTTTTTTGACAGGATTGCAGCTGATGTCTACAATTTTTATTATCGCAGCAAATCTGATCGTAGGCCAATTGATCGAGAGAACGAAGTGTATGGCAGGGAAAGCAAGACCGTGGATCCTGCTTTCTGCATTCACCATATCTGTATCTTCTGTTTTAATGTTTGTAGTACCATTTCAAGGGACGATGAAATATATATGGATTGCAGTTGCGTATAATCTGTTTTACAGTGTGGCATATCCGATTTACAGTACGGCGAATTCTGTGCTGGTTTCGGTATCAACAAGGAACAGCCAGAAAAGGGGAACACTTGCAGCTGCTGGAAATATTGCAGGCCTTGGCGCAATGGGAATTGGTTCTATGGCATTTCCAATGCTTGTGTCTTTTTCATTAAAAGAAAATCAGTATAAATGGTTCTGTACAATGGCTGTAGTTGCTGTTTTCTCTGCATTTACAATTTATCTGCAGTATTGTTATACACGAGAGAGAGTGACTGAAGAACTTTTTAAAACAGCAAAAGATTCTGATTTGGAAAAAGAGAGGATATCTGTGAAAAAACAGATAAAAGCAGCTGCAGGGGAGAAAATGTGGTGGCTTGTCATGGTGTTCTATCTGCTGTTTCAGTGGAGTGGAGCTATGAAAAATGGTTCCATGTCTTATTTTTGTAAATGGGTGCTTGATAATACATTTTTGGGCACAGCGGATGCGTGGGGGGCTTCTCAGTCAATTTTAAGTATTATGGGAGCTGTTCCAATGGCTATGGCGGCAGTAGTTGTGATTCCTCTTTGCAATAAGTTTGGAAAAAGAAATGTTTGTGTGGCGGGAATGATATTTGGCGGTATTGGCGGAGTTATTGCACTGCTTGGGAAAGATCAGATGATACCGGTGGCAGTTGGCGTGGCTTTAAAATGCCTTGGCTCCTCTCCGGTATGCTATATGATTCTTGCAATGTTATCTGATGTTATAGATTACATAGAGAAGAAAAACTCTATCAGAACAGATGGATTTACCATGTCGATTTACAGCTCGATCGCAGTTGCGGGAACCCCTGTTTGCAATGCGGTTTTCAGTGCTTTGCTTAACTGGGCAGGATATGATCAGACTGCTGATATTGCAATGGGGGCGGCAGCACAGAATACAGGCGTGAGAAGTGTAATATCTGTAAGCTACATTGGAGCAGAGACAGCGGCTTATTTTATATGTGCAATTCTGATTTTTTTCTTTACAGTGGAGAAGAAATTAAAGGAAGAGCAACATTCTTGAGAGGGAAAAGTATTATGAAAGCTGGAAAAATTGTGAAAATAACAGTAAGCGTGATTGTACTTGGGGGACTGGCTGCGGCAGGAAATTATTTTATCGGAAGAGACGGCAGCTACTATCAGACTGCAAAAGATGGAAGCCAGACGTATGCATATATAAATGAGAAAAATTCTTTCGGACATATTGTAAAGCATCCGGCATTTTCTGATTTTTCTGATTTTATTATTCCCTGGAAGGATCGTTGGAACAGTCTTGTAATGCCGTATCAGACACTTCGGAGTGTATGTGACATGAATCACTATAATACGAAAGCTATCATAAATGGGTTTAATTTCATGCTAGACGTATGCGAAAATCAGCAGCAGGTGTTTTACCGCTATTATTCTGAAGCAGAAATGAAAGAGGATCAGACCCTTGAAGCTTGCGGATTATTTTTTATTCCCGGAGAAAAAAATGCACCTTTTGCTTTTGTGGTACCAGGCGGCGGCTTTACTGCTGTATGTTCTTTTGGGGAGGGATTTCCGGTGGCACAAAAGCTTCATGAAGAAGGATATAATGTATTTATTCTTCAATACAGGGTAGCAACCGGACAGACAACCACGAACGAGCTGATCAAAAGCCAGGAAGCGATTGCAAATCAGGATTTTGGAAAAGCAATGGGATATATTCTGGATCATGCGGATAAGTTCCAGGTGTCTTCTGAGAATTATTCTGTCTGGGGATTTTCGGCAGGCGGAAGGCTTTCGCAGCTATGGGGCCTGGATAATGAGTATGGCTACCAAAGGTATGGGCTTCCGTCTCCTGCAGCGGCAATGCTTGCATATTCCGGCTGGTATGATGAGGACTTTGCAGGATGCTATGGAACACAGCCGCCGACCTTCTTTGCTTATGTAAAAGAGGATAAGGTTATTGGAGAACAGAATGTGAAGGATATCGAAAAGACGATTGATATCATGAAGAATCTGGACAAAGACATTGAAGTGCGCGCCTACGACCATGCATATCACGGCTTCGGCACCGGAGCCGGAACAGACGCAGACGGCTGGATGGACGAGGCAATTTCGTTTTGGGAAAAGGAAATGTAAATAGGGATTTCATAAAAAAGGGCGGCGGGAATAATCCGGCCGCCCTTTGGTATATGGAAAAGTTATTTAATTGCATCCAGTGCATTTGAAATATCAGCAATCAAATCCTCTTTGTCCTCAAGACCAAGGCTGATGCGGATCAGTTCGGCTGGTACGCCGGCTTCGATGAGCTGCTCGTCGGTCATCTGTCTGTGGGTGGAGGTGGCTGGGTTCAGGCAGCAGGTTCTTGCGTCTGCGACATGTGTCTCAATGGCACCAAGCTTTAAGTTCTGCATGAAAGTGGAAGCTGCTTCGCGTCCGCCCTTTAAGCCAAATGAAACAACGCCGCATCCGCCGTTTGGCAGATATTTCTGAGCTCTTTCATAATACTTGTTGGAAGGAAGACCCGGGTAATTCACATAGGCAACCTTCGGATGCTTCTCCAGGAATTCTGCAACGGCCTGGCCGTTTTCTACATGCTTCGGCATGCGGACATGTAAGGACTCCAGTCCAAGATTCAGGATAAAGGCATTATTGGGAGATTGCATAGAACCAAAATCACGCATCAGCTGTGCAGTACATTTGGTAATGAATGCGCCCTCTTTGCCAAATTTCTCAGCATAGGTGATTCCGTGATAGCTTTCATCCGGAGTGCAAAGTCCCGGATATTTGTCAGCATGAGCCATCCAGTCGAAATTACCGCTGTCTACAATGGCACCGCCAAGTGCTGCACCGTGGCCGTCCATATACTTGGTGGTAGAGTGGGTAACAATATCAGCACCCCACTCAAACGGGCGGCAGTTTACTGGTGTGGGGAATGTATTGTCTACTACAAGGGGAACCCCATGCGCATGAGCAACCTTTGCAAACAGTTCAATATCCAGGACTGTCAGTGCCGGGTTGGCAATGGTTTCTCCAAACATGACTTTGGTGTTCGGCTTGAATGCCGCGTTTAATTCTTCTTCTGTAGCGTCTGGGGAAACGAAGGTTGCTGTGATTCCCATCTTTGCCATAGTGACGGAAATCAGGTTGAAGGTTCCGCCGTAAATGGAGGAAGAGGCCACAATGTGGTCTCCGCATTCGCAGATATTAAACAGAGCCATGAAGTTAGCGGCTTGTCCGGAAGAAGTAAGCATAGCCGCTGTGCCGCCTTCCATGGCTGCAATTTTGGCTGCTACATGGTCATTGGTTGGATTCTGAAGGCGGGAATAAAAATATCCTTCTGCCTCAAGGTCAAACAGCTTGCCCATGTCCTCGCTGGTATCGTATTTAAATGTTGTTGACTGAATGATCGGAATCTGTCTCGGCTCCCCATTTCCAGGCTTATAACCTGCCTGCACACATTTTGTTCCCATTCTGTAATCGTTCATTATGTACCTCCTCATCTGGTAAAATAAGCTCCCTGTGCAAAAATGTTCACAGGGAGCAATCACATAGGAATATAGTACCATCTTTAGTGGGATTTGGCAATGGTGGGTAGACATTTTCGTTGCCGTTACACGCATTGTGTGGTATGATTTTTTTATAGATAAAATATTATCTGTAAAAGGAGAGAAAAGATGGAAGCGCTTATATGGGAAACAGCTGAGGAACTTGATAAAAATTTGGCACTGCGAGTGCGCAAAATACGAAAACGCCGCAAGATTTCCCAGCAGAAGCTGGCTGATTTAAGCGGTGTAAGCTACGGTTCCATAAAACGTTTTGAAACCAGCGGACAGATTTCCCTGCTGGCTCTGACTAAAATTGCCATGGCACTTGATATGGCAGACGAACTGCGGAACATTTTTTCCCAGGTACCGTACAGAAATATTCAGGAGGTAATAAATGAAAGCAGATAGTTTACCGGATAGTAGAGCCATGGTGAGTTACAGCTGAAGAATATTTTTGTTAGTGGAAATTATTTGATATTACTGACATTGTTGCAATTGGCAATTTGAGCAAATGGGTGTAAAATGACGTTAAATGGATTTTTATTAAACGAGGTGAAAATGTATGAAGGAAAATTGCAGGAAAGTCACTTCCTGCCCGTTTTACTCACTGTTTTTGGCGCTTCTGGCAGTGCTGCTGATGGGAATTCCGGCGGTGTCTGTACAGGCAGCAGGAGTGAAAACACCCGGCAAAGTGAATATTACCAGTGTGAAAATGACTGGAAACAACAAGGTAACCATTAATTGGAAAAAAGCTTCGAATGCTACGAAGTACCGGATTTACTATAAGCAGTCTGGTGCCAGGTCCTGGAAAGCAATAGCAGATGTGAGTTCCGGGAAAACAAGCTATACCCATACTTCTAATAGCAGGAATCCTCTGGCAGGCGGAAAGAAATATGTATACACGGTAAGGGCTTACAATAAGACAAGCCGCAAATGGGGTACATACGATAAAAATGGAAAAGGCGTGACAGTTCCCATTGTGCCGGGCAAAGTGAAGCTGGTTTCTGTAAAGGCAAATGTGTACAATAAGGTAACGGTAACCTGGAACAAAACTTCCAATGCCTCTTCCTACCGAATCTACTACAAGAAGGCAAATGCAAAGAACTGGACCAGGGTTACCGACGTAAAGGGCAGTCTGAGAAGCTACGTGCATAAAAGCAGCAAAAGTGCCGCATTAATAGCTGGAACCCAATATGTGTACACAGTCAGAGCCTACAACAGTTCCTCAAAAAAGTGGGGCTCCTATGATGCAAAAGGCATTACGGTAAAAGTGCCTGCCAAACCTGCAGCAAAGCCAACAGTTCCGCCAACGCCGCAGCCGACGGCAACTCCGATTCCAACCCAGGCTCCGTCAGCAAACACAGTGACAGCCCATGGCGTAACCTTTGATATGAGTTATTTTCCCGAAACAGCAATAGTAGGCGATGATATGGAATGCCTGTCAGTTATTCCGAAAAGTACAATTAAGCCGACAGATATTACCTATAAAATTGCAAATGGAAATGTACAGCAGCTTTGTTCCCCGGCAACACCAAATCTGCATTTAGGTTATGGAACCGAATATGAATCTGATTATTATGTATCAGACTGGAAAAACATGGTTGCTTATATAAAGACTTCTTATGAGCCGGAAATGTATCTGGAACACAGAGTTGAAATTTACAATCAGCTGCAGGCCGGTACTTTTCCAGTAAGTGTTTATTACAAAAATACGTTGCTTAGAACCTGCCAGGTAACCGTAACAGGGGCAGACAGCAAAGTGGTAAAATACCGGAAATGGATGAATGAACTTGAGCAGAAAGCCTGGACAAGCGGCATGACTGTGATGGAAAAATTAACTGCCATAAAGAAATACATTTATGACAATTATACCTACACAACCGATGGCGTGATGTGCAATGCAGGCGCACAGGCGCTTCTGTATGCAGCCAGAGACTTGGGACTTACTGCAAGATACCGTTTTGTAGGTCCTCAGTATGACTACGAAAAAGGCTACGGTGATGTCTATTACCATTTCGGCTCTGCATTTTGCGGAGGGCATGTGTGCACGATCATCACAATGGCTGGCAAAGATTATATTATGGAAACCCAGGGACACGAGGGTTAAAAAGAGGCTCCCATGATGAAGAATCATGGGAGCTGCTTTAATGTATGGTGTTCTCTGTGATCCGGCAAAGTATGAAGATAGTTATTTATTTTCCGAATTTCTTGAGTCGTCCTCCATGATGGTGGTATTTACGTCATCTTCGTAAAGGCGCATTTGTACCTGCATAGGTGTGGGGTCATCTGTAAGTTTCATTTTTCCAAAGTGATTGAAGAAGAACAGAACGCCAAACCCAATCCCGATGGAATAAGAAGCCTCCAAAACAGAAAAGCCGTCTGTTGCCTGCCCGGTGACCTGAGTGTAGATCTGCTCAAAAAGCGCCGGGACATCTACGTCATTGTTAAAGGTCATAATGGAAAAGCCTGCGCCGAAAAAGGTGGCGAGACACACGAAGATCACCTTGCACCATCTGAGAACAACATTGACGCTGCCTTCCTTCTGGTAAGTGATGATGAAGGTAGGCTCTCCAATGTTGGTGATGTCCAGGTCCGGTTCCTTTTGCTGGATGTCCTTGATTAAGTCCATGGCACAGATCACGTAGCGTCCTGGCTTATCCGGGTCCAGATTGGCTACCGGCATTACGCGCAGGCGGTTTAATATTTTGGCATTGCTGCAGGAGAGTTTGGCAATGTCCTGTAAATAAACGTGGGGGTGATGAACCTCCACGTTTTGTTCTGTCTGAATGTAAAGGGTATCGCTCATGGAAAAGTACCTCCAGTTGTATTATTCTTTCATCTTAGGCTTAAATACCCAGCTGGCCAGATAGGAAAAAATAAGTGCGGCGGAAATTCCGGCTGCGCAGGCAGTGAAGCCTCCGGTGAAAAGTCCGATAAAGCCATCCTGGTCGATGGCTTTTTTCAGTCCCTTCCAAAGGGTATTGCCGAATCCAAGAAGAGGCACCGAAGCTCCGGCTCCTGCAAAATCGATCAGCGGCTGGTAAATGCCCACAGCTCCTAAGATGGCACCGGTACACACCAGCAGTACCATAACCCGGCCGGGCATCAGCTTTGTTTTATCCAGCAGAATCTGGACCAGGGCGCAGATCAGCCCGCCTACCCAGAATGCATTGAAATAATCCATAGTGTAACCTCCGTTTCTAAGAATTAAACAGGACAATGTTCCAGCACCACTGCATGGGCAATTCCCGGAATGGAATCGCCTTCATTAAAGCTTGTTTTGGAGAGCAGTGCCCCGGTGGGAACAAATAACACCCGTTTCCAGGTCCCTTTGGCAAGCTCCGGCAAAATGTGGGCGGCAAGAACAGATGCACTGCAGCCGCAGCCGCTTCCTCCCGAGTGCGTGTCCTGTGTCTCCCCGTCAAAAATCAGAAGTCCGCAGTCCTGGTGAATGGACTGGATGTCGTACCCTTTTTCCATCAGAAGATCAAACAGAATTCTCTGTCCCACAGCCCCCAGGTCGCCTGTGAAAATCGCATCGTAATCCTCCGGTGTTCTGTCAAAATCACACAGATTCCGGTAAATGGTATCACAGGCAGCAGGCGCCATGCAGCCGCCCATGTTCAGGGAATCCTTAAGTCCGTAGTCGATCAGCTTTCCGGTGGTAAGACCGGTAATCTGCACGCAGCACTTGTCCGAGAGAAGAGGTTTTGTTTTCCGGGGGATTTCTTCCTGGGGCAGTGCGCCAGAGAGAACACAGGCACCGCTTCCGGTTACCGTCCAAGTGGCAGAAAGGGGGCGCTGGTTACCGTAAGCCAGAGGAAAGCGGAATTCTTTTTCCGCGCTGGCAAAATGGCTGGAGGTGGCGCATAAAATATGCTCTCCATATCCGGCGGCAATGGACATGGCTCCCAGGGAAAGGGATTCCCCCATGGTAGAGCAGGCACCAAAAAGTCCGTAAAAAGGAATGCCCATACCTGCAATGCCAAAGGAAGAAGCTGTGGTCTGGGCAAGAAGGTCTCCGGCAAAGGTCATGCGGATATCGCCTGGCGCAAGGCCTGCTTTTCCAAGAGCCAGTGAGGCGGCTTCTTTTTGCATGGTGCTTTCCGCTGCTTCCCAGGTATCGCATCCAAACATAGGATCTTCGCAGATCAGATCAAATTTATCTCCAAGGGGACCTTCCCCTTCTTTTTTTCCAACGACGGATGCGCAGCTGGAAATATAAACCGGAGTCTGAAAGGCAATGCTGGCGGAGCCGGCAAGTCTGGCGGGGGATTGTGTGTTCATGAGATCACCTCCATGATTTTCAGAATATAGTAGATCACTCCGGCGGCCCAGGAACTCATGATTCCGTAGAGGATAACCGGCCCTGCAATGGTGAAGATCTTGCAGCCGATTCCGAAAACCTGTCCCTCGGCTTTGTATTCAATGGCAGGTGCTGCCACGGAGTTGGCAAATCCGGTGATGGGAACCAGACTTCCGGCGCCGCCGAATTTGCCGATTTTGGGATAAAGATTAAATCCGGTGAGAATGACGCTGATGAAAACCAGGGTAATAGAACACCAGGTTCCTGCCATCTCCTGATCCAGCCCCTGTGACTTTGCGAAATTTGTTATGATCTGTCCCAGAACGCAGATCAGGCCGCCTGTGAGAAAGGCTTTTGCCATGTTAAGCGGCAGGCTGTGAGTCGGTGTGACCTCTTTTACATAATCGGCATATTTTTTCTGCTGTTCTTTTTGCTGTTCTTGATTCATTGCTGCCTCCTGTGTATACGGAAATGTAAAGTTGCTGCGGATAAGATTGTTATGGAATTTACAGTTAGTATGTGAAAAAAGATGTAAAATATACTTTCTTTTTCAGCGGAATTATAATATGATGTTAGTATTGTTATGGACAAAAGAAAAGAGGTGCCTTATGGGAAAATATTATATAGGAAAAGGGGCGCAGCTTCTGACAGAGGAATCCGAGGAAAAGATCCGGATACGCCAGCTGGAGCTGCTTTCCCCTGAATTTGGACATATGCCATGTATAAAGGGGGAGTTTTTTACTTTTATTCTGGCCGAAGAGGGACAAATGCAGTGCCAGATAAACCAGGAGAGAACAGACTTACAGGCAGGGGAAGCGTTGTTTATCAACGCGAATCAGTCTTACCGCCTGATCTCCAGCCGGAATGAAAGATGTCGGTTTTATGTAATTGAAGTTTCAGCAGGCTATCTGGCGGCAGGAGATGAGAGCCTTCGGGAGAAATACCTTGCACCTGTGGCAGAGGCAGAGGCTTTTGCGTATTGCAGATTCGTGCCATCAGAAGAGGAAGACACAGATGAGGATATCCTTTTGCAGGCACTTTTGGCAGCAGCGCAGACTGCAGCTGGAAGAGACCTGGCCTATGAGCTGGACATGAAGAGCTGGATGTTCACTGCGTGGGGAAGTCTTTACAAAAAATTCATTCAGCTTGCCCCATCCTGCAAAAATGCAGTGATCCGTGAGCGTACAAAGTTAAACCGCATGACCGGATACCTGGCTTCAAACTGCAATGAGAAGCTGACCCTTGCGGGAATGGCGGAGGCATGCCAGGTAAGCACCGGAGATTTCTGCCGGTTCTTTAAGAAACATATGGGCATGACCCCATTTGAATATCTCCAGAAATGCAGGATCTGGAACAGCATGGATGCAGTGATCGACAAGACGGCCTCCATGGGCGAGATTGCATCTGCCAATGGGTTCGCTGGAGCAAGCTATTTCTCCGAGACTTTCCGCAAGGAGATGGGATGCTCCCCTGCGGATTACCGGAAGTGGTACAAGGGAATTAACGAAGAATGCCCGGTAGCGGCAGCAAATCCGGATCAGGGAGAAGAAAAAGCGCCGAAGAAGTCCGGCGCAGCTGCAAAGGGCAAGAATGTTCCCTCCTATTTATTATAGGAAAGTTTACGGAAACCATCTTTGATAAAAGTAATACAAAGAGCCTAGTGCTTTTCCCAGGGCTACGGCGATTACCACCAGGCGGATCCCGTTTGTCAGCTTGATCCTTCGGGAAAAGATGGGGAAGACATCTGCCATTTCGGCCAGTGCCATGATCCATCCCCCCAGGAAAATGCCGGAGAAAAGTCCGCAAAGGCCAAGAAACACCATGCCCCCTGGAATGGGCCAGCGATATAGAAAGAAAAGATTGCCGAAAACAATTCCGAGCAGCGTAATATCTTCATATAATAATATGTGTTTTCCTGTGTGGGTAACGCCGGCGTATCTTGGCACAATGGAAAGACCGATGAGAAGGCCCACTACACCGCCTGCGATAATGACTCCTGCACAGAAGCCGATGACTGCCAGAAAAATCTGCTGAAACATGATGGATATCTCCTTTCTGTGGAACATTTATTAGTATAGAAAGAATGTTGAAAAATATACGTTTTTCCTGTACATTTGGGCAGTTAGATAGTATAATAGAACGATGCGGCAATGGGAAGAATCACGTTGCTGCACAGATGGAATAATTTATTCTTAACCTTATGAAATCAGTTAGAAAGATAGAGGATGTAAATCTGTGAATGAAAAAATAAAACAGCGTTTTCAGACGGTTCTGGAAAAGGAGCAGGTTCTGGAAGCGGAGTCTATGAGCAGACACACCACATTTCGCATTGGCGGCCCGGCAGATCTGTTCGTGGTACCGAAGTCAGTGGATGAGATCGCAGAAGTCCTGAAAATCTGCAGGGAAGAGAAGGCTCCTTATTTTATACTTGGAAACGGGAGCAATCTTCTGGTAAGTGATAAGGGATACCGCGGCGTAGTGGTACAGCTGTATCGCGGCTTTGGGAAGATTACGGTTTCCGGGGAGGAAATTCATGCCCAGGCGGGTGCTCTTTTATCCGGAATTGCGGCAGCGGCAAGAGATGCATCTCTTACCGGTTTTGAGTTTGCCGGCGGAATTCCGGGAACCTTAGGCGGTGCTGTTGTGATGAATGCAGGTGCTTACGGCGGAGAGATGAAGGATGTATTGAAGGAAGTGACGGTTCTGACACCGGAAGGTGAGATTCTTACTTTGCAGGCAGATGAGCTTCACATGGGATATCGGACCAGCGTTGTAAAGGAAGCCGGCTATATTGTTCTGGAGGCCGTGCTTTCTCTTGCGAAGGGAGATCCGGAAGCAATCCGCAGCCGGATGCAGGAGCTGGCTGGCATGAGAAGCAGCAAGCAGCCCCTTTCCTATCCAAGTGCAGGCAGCACATTCAAAAGACCGGAGGGATATTTTGCAGGCAAGCTGATCATGGACAGCGGACTTCGGGGATATCAGGTAGGCGGTGCCCAGGTTTCCGAGAAGCACTGCGGCTTTGTGATCAATGCAGGAAATGCCACCGCAGAAGATGTATGCAGGCTGATGGAAGATGTACAGCGGATTGTCAGAGAAAAGTTTGGCGTGACACTGGAGCCGGAAGTGAAGTTTCTTGGAGAATTCTGACTGAGAAATTCAGGCCAGAAATTTATGTTTCAGGACGAAATAAAAATTTGTCCCATCAGGAGATAAGATATGCGATTTGTAATAGTTACAGGCGTTTCTGGCGCTGGTAAATCAACAGTGCTGAAAATGCTGGAGGATGCCCACTATTTCTGTGTGGATAATCTTCCCATTCCATTGGTGGAGAAATTTGCTTCACTGATGCTGGAGGTGCATGAGGAAGGCGTGCAGAATGCGGCACTTGGAATTGACGCAAGAAGCGGACGCTCCTTGGAAGAACTGGCACAGGTTCTGGATCACATGAAGGAAGCCGGATATGATTTTGAGATTCTTTTCATGGATGCGGAGGATTCCGTGCTTGTAAAGAGATACAAGGAGACCAGAAGAAGTCATCCCCTTGCCGCTTCCGGAAGAGTGGATGACGGGATCCGGCTGGAACGCCAGAAAATGGAATTTCTTCGGAAAAGAGCGGACTACATCATTGATACCACTCATCTGCTCACCAGAGAGCTTCGTCAGGAAATCGAGAAGATTTTTGTAAATGACGAAAAGTTCTGCAATATGATGGTTACGGTGCTGTCCTTTGGATTCAAATACGGAATCCCGGCAGATGCAGACCTGGTGTTTGATGTCCGTTTTCTTCCAAATCCATATTACGAGGATGAGCTGCGGCCGCTGACGGGTATGGATGAGAGCGTTTTTAATTATGTAATGGACAATGAGACTGCAAGGATTTTTGCAAACAAGCTGGAGGATATGACGGAGTTTCTCATTCCCAAGTATGCCCAGGAAGGCAAAACAAGTCTTGTGATCGCCATTGGATGTACAGGCGGCAAGCATCGTTCTGTTACCATTGCAAGAGAGCTGTACAGCAGAATTGCCCGAAACGGGGAATACGGTTTCCGGCTGGAGCACAGGGATGTGGATAAGGATCGTCTGCTGAAAAAATAAAAAGGAGTTTTGGAAATGTCTTTTTCAGGGATGGTGAAAGAAGAACTTTCCAGGCATATAGGCACCGGAAGGCACTGTAAGATTGCAGAACTGGCTGCGATTTTCACTTTCTGCGGCAGCCTGGGCACTGGATCAGATGGGAAATTTTTCCTCCGTATCCAGACAGAAAATGAGGCACTTGCAAGAAAAAGCTTTACATTATTGCAAAAAACATTTAATATAGAGACAGATGTATCAAATTCCCGGACCGACTGTTTCAGAAGGGGGAATCTTTCCTGTATTTCCGTTACCGATCAGGCTCTGATCAAGGAAATACTGGACTCTCTGAAACTGGAAATTTCGGGAATCAGCGGAGGAATGCCATTCGTATCTAATTCCATTGTATATCAGCGGGATTGCTGCAAAAGGGCGTTTGTACGCGGAGCCTTTCTCTGTGCGGGATCCATCAGTGATCCAAGGAAGGGATATCATTTTGAGATTGTATGTCCCAGCCAGGAGATTGGCGTGCAGTTACAGGAAATCGTCCGGAGCTTTCACATAGATGCCAAGATCGTGCTTCGCAAGAAGTCCTATGTGTTCTATGTGAAGGAAGGTGCACAGATTGTGGATATGCTGGCTATCATGGAAGCAAATGTGGCCCTGATGGATCTGGAGAATATCCGCATCCTGAAGGAAATGCGTAATTCTGTGAACCGGAAGGTCAACTGTGAGACTGCAAATATCAACAAAACGGTTAATGCGGCTGTGAAGCAGATCGAAGATATCAGACTGCTTGAGGAAAAGGTGGGCCTGGAGAGTCTGAGTGAAGGACTTGAGGAGATCGCAAGATTGCGGCTGCAGTATCCGGAAGCAACACTTAAAGAATTAGGATTGATGTTGAACCCACAGGTCGGGAAATCCGGAGTAAATCATCGACTTCGTAAGCTAAGCCTGCTCGCGGATGATCTGAGGGAAAACAAGGAGGAGTTATTATGATCAAAAAGCCAATCACCATTCACCTGTCCACAGGACTTGAAGCCAGACCCGTTGCACAGCTTGTACAGGTGGCAAGCCAGTTCAACAGTGAGATTTACGTTGAAGTAGGCAAGAAGAAAGTCAATGCCAAGAGTATCATGGGCATGATGACACTGGGACTGGATGCTGGTGAGGAAATTACACTTTCAGCTAACGGAGAAGATGAAGATGCTGCCATGAGCAGTATTGAACAGTACTTAAGCAACCAGTAAAGGATGCTATAAAAAGTGAGGATGGTTACCAATGTCTAAATTTCTAAAATTTATTGTACATTTTGTTGTGATATGCACCATACTTTGCGTAGTTGCATTAGCGGTGCCTCCGTTCTTCGGAGTGACTACCGAAATTCGGGACGACTCCACAATCGAGTCCAATCTTGCAATGGGATCTGTTACATATGCAATTCCGGTTAAAACAGAAGAAGCAGCTCTGGGTACACCGATCCTTGTAAATGACGAAGACAATGCTGTATATCGTTATACACTTGCAAGTGCTGATGTGGAGAATGGCACAGGAACTGCCATGGACCCTACTGTTTCACAGGGAGAGCCGATTAATGTTGCAATTGGAAGCTATCTTCCGAAGATTGTTGTGACAATTCCGTTCATCGGTTATCTGATGGCTGCTACCAAGAGCATTGAGGGATTGATCGTTTTAGGACTTGTAGTTCTGTTCCTGATTATCCTTTATGTGATCGCTGAGCTGTGGAAAAAGGATCCGGATGATGACTATGATGATTATCCGGATGATACAGAACCGGGATATGTGAAGAGCCGCAAGGAACTGAAGCGGGAAGAAAAACGCAGAGAACGCGAGTACCGAGATGAAGAGCGTGAGATTAAGGCTGAGAGCAAACGCAGCAAGAAGGAAAAACGCAAGATTCGTACAGGTGGCTTTGTTGATGAGATCGACGAGGATGATTTTGATACAGAGGAGGATGAGCGCCCACAGAGAGCAGTGCAGAGTGCTACAAGTGAGGCACATGAGCTTCTGAAGAAAGAAATCGCTGCAGCTACTGCTGAGGATCGTAAACCAGTCAGAAAGTCTGCTAAACCTGCAGCTCAGACCAGGAAAGCATCACCTAAGAAGAAAGCGGTACAGGAAACTCCTGAAGAGGATGATGAGCCAGTAGAGATTAAGAAGCTGGCAATCCCGAGATATTCACCGGCGCAGCTTGCTGCGAAGGCGAAGAAAGAGGGAGATGCACCTGACATTGTAAAGGATGAGATTACAAAGGTTACTTTATTTGATTACTCTGATATCTTTGCTGACGAAGAAGATGACGATGAAGATTACTATGATGATGAAGATTGATTTATCATTATGAGAAGAAGAGGCATTTGAGAGATGCCTCTTTTTTTTTCTTATTAATTTTGGAAGACAATAAGAAGCACACAAAAGTGCTATTTCTGGAGTGGAAAATTATAGTCGAAAAGAGGATATTTACAATAAACTTGAAATAAAGAGAACACAGAAGGGAGAAGTCTATATGGAGCAATTAAGATTTGGTATTTCATCTATGAACCTTGGAGCTGCTGTGGAGAAAAAACCATCTCCTGAGGTTAAAATTTCCGATTGGGAAAACGCAGTGAAAATTTCCAAGTTCTATCGGGCTGGTGGACACTTTTTACCAGCTTCAGATACAGAATGTTGTTTTTTATGGGATGCGGAAGCTCTTTATGTACTGTTTTTATGTAAAGAAAAGAAGAGGACTGACAGCGAAAAGCTGGTTCAGGATAAAGACAGAATAAGGTTGAAACGGAAGGACTGTGTTGAAATTGCACTACAGAGTGGAATATTTGGACATCGTGACTTCAGTGTGTTTACAGTCGAAAATACGGGAGTAGCAAAAGCTGTTACACAAAGAGGGATGACCTACCTGGGAGGTGACAAGGGATATCTGGGTGGATGTGACAGAATTGAGAATCAGGCTGAGATTACAGAAATCACACAAGATATGTATACTTGTAAAACCAAGACAATAGAGAATGGTTGGATGGCATTTCTGGCATTGCCGTGGCAGCTATTTGGAGGAAGACCGGAAAAGCAGTTTGCACTTCAGGTATATCGAAAAAAACATCAGACCAGTGAGATCAGTACTCCATTTCCGCTAGATATGCAGGTGAATTTTTCAGATCGATTCGAGTATGACCCATTGACTTTTCTGGAAGTATTTTTAAATGGGGAAAGGGGAGTTTCTTCTGAAAAAGAAGTATTATGTACTCTTCCAGATGGAGTAAAACGCTGGCAGCGCCCTGTAAAGTTGGTATGGCCATCAGAAGAAGAAAGAAGAGAAATAGAGGAACTACACCATACAAAAGAGGCTACGACTCTGGCAAATATGGCAGATAGAATCAGGCTTCTGCAAAGATGGCAGGATGTTTTAACGCTGGAAGGAATGGACTATTTTACAGGACAGTCTGTAGCAAACCCGTGGGAATTTAGAGAACCATGGGTTGAACGCAGACTATGCAACGAGGCATTCCTCAAAGGGGATATTGATGCTGTATGTAAAGAATTGGACATTGCAATAGCATATTTTGTACAACTAACTGAGTGGTGGTACACCGACCACACACTGGGAAATCGCAGCAATGCCTGGACAACATTTGGCAGACTGGAAAAAGTAAGTAAGGAAGACCAGGAAGTCTGCATGACTTTTGCTGACGGACAACAGCTGTATCTTGCTGCAGGGGCAGGCGGTTTTCGCTTTCATAAAGCTCAAAAAGGTTTTTTTGATGCAGAGAAAGAAGAGCTTAAGTTGAGCAGGCAGGAAGATTTCTGGGTGGCTGAAAGTGTATACGGAAAAATAAGAATAACACCTGGATTACTCTGGAAAATTCATCTGGAAGGAACAGATTTTGAGATTCGGTCAGATCAACTGAAGATTTATTACGAAAAGAAGGATGAAATTGCAGGTGCTGAATGGGATTTACGTCTCAATAGGGAAGATGGGGTCTATGGTTTTGGAGAATGTTTTGATGCAGTGAACCAGAGAGGGAAAATTCGCTCATTATGGCAACGTGATGCCTGTGAAGGATGTCTAGCATCCATCGGAAATCAGTCCTACAAAAATATACCGTTAGCGCATATCAGTTCAGGATATTCTGTGTTTATCAACAGTCAGTACCGTGTACGTGCAGATATTGCCAATGAGACAACAGACCTTTTGCGCTTTCATGTTTCCGGACCTGTTGTGGACTTCTTTATATGGAGAGGAAGACCAGAGCAGACTATGAATGGCTACACACAGTTGACGGGAAGACCAATTCTTCCGCCCAAATGGGTATTTGAGCCATGGGCGGGAGGTGGAGCGGGAAGGTGGTATCACGGTCCTCTTCACGATGTATGCAAAGAGCAGATGGCAGTGTTGGAACAGTTTGAAGAGCTGGATATTCCTCATTCTGGAATTTATGCAGAGGGGGCAGGTGCCCATTGGTTTAAGAATCCAAAGAGTGAGGAATTATATAAAATTGTAGCTTTTGCAGAGAAAAAAGGAATTCGTGCATTTTCCTGGCAGTATCCAGATATGTCAATGGAAGAAGCTAGGGGATATCTTCCAGATATAGAACCAGAGGATATTCCGATCAATAAGATTGCACCACATGAAGGGAATAAGAAACTTCCTACTTATATTGATTTTACACATCCGAAGGGAATGGATCTACTGCGTGCACAATGGAAGGTACGTCTGGATGCAGGAATTCGTGGAACGATGGTTGATTTTGGAGATTTCGTACCAGATGAAGCACAGTTTTATGATGGCAGATGTGGGGATCAGATGCATAATGGGTATGCCTATGAGTATGCCAAAAGTTATCGAAAATTGTTTTGCGAACGTTATGGAGAAGATCATGTCCTTTATACAAGAGGCGCAGCACCTGGTTCTCAGGCATTTGCCTGTCAGTTTGGTGGAGACCATTTAACGAGTTTCCTTGGAATGACATATGCACTCCATGGAGGAATAACAGCAGCAGCCAGCGGCCTTCCATTTTGGGGAGTGGATGTAACAGGGTATGACGGATTTTCAGATGAGGAGACATATCTCAGATGGACAGAATGGGCAGTATTTTGTCCGATTATGCGCTATCATGGCACGGAGCCAAGGGAGCCCTGGGAATACAGCCCTGAAACAGTACAAATATATAAGCGATATGCATGGCTTCGTGAGAATATTCTTCCGTATTCATATGGACTGGCAATACAGGCACATGAGACTGGTATGCCGATGATGCGGACAATGGCAATGGAATTTCCAGGCCATCCGGAACTTATCGGATGCGAGGACTCCTATATGTATGGACCTGATTTACTGGTGGCACCTGTACATACGGAAGGAGAACACAGAAATGTTATTTTCCCGGAGGGAAACTGGGTAGATTTTTGGGACAATACGAATGTTATAGAAGGTGGGAAAGAGCTGGAGATTTTTGCACCTCTTGACAGGATTCCTGTTTATTTAAGAGAAGGAACTTTCCTGCCACTGGAATTAAACGGCAGCTTACATTTGGGTGAAAGTATGACAACCAGCCGCAAAAAAGCTTTGCTGATCACGCCGCCGGTGACACAGAGAATGGGAACCTGGCATCGTGATCGCACTGATCGGATAGGATATTGTATGGTTCCGCAAAAAGATGGATTTTATATGCGGTGTCAGGGAACTGGAGAATGGACTTATCTGATTATCAAAGGTTTGAAAGACAAGCCTGTTGGTATAACGGTTAATCACAGAGAGTACCAGCAGTGCCTGGCAAAGACTGCATTGTATTTTGAAGAAGGATGGGTTGTACAGGATGATGGTACTGTAATAATCCGCATATATGATTATTCTGAGATAGAACTGAGTGTGAAAATGTAACAAAAGTTATAATTTGGGTTTTTTAAATTATAGTGAAGAAAGTTTCCGTGTTATACAATAGAGAAAGTTAAGAAATATAGTCGGAGGTAGCATTAATGATTCAGATTCAGAATAATGGACTACAAGGGTATCATCCGCAGATGGACGGAGATCCATTGTCAGTTGAAAAGGGATATTGTCATTTTAATCATCAGGGACAGAAAGATTTTTTAGTCAGAATGATTGGCTATGAACCGACAGATGCGGGATGTATTTTTGAAACAGAAACTTTTCGACGGAAGAGGGCAAAAGTTGTTGTTACTTTCCAGAAAAACAATGTTTTTCGTTTCTATATGCAGCCGGAAGGGGAAAACATCTGCAGGTTGAATGAAGTATTTCATTTTTCGGAAATGTCAGGAGTGAAGACACTGGAAGATGACAATTTTATTAGTGTAAAAACAGACCGAGTCACATTAAAATTTCGTAAATGCCCCTGGGAAATGAGCATTGAGCTGGATGGAACAGAACTGACATGCGAACAGATTAAAGACTATAATGTGGATCAGAAGTATAAGGCAATACCTACCGGCTTTACTGTAGATGCAGAAGGGAAGGTTACGGATGCGTTTACGACAATGTATCTACATTGTGACGAAACATTTTATGGCTTTGGCGAAAAATTTACAAAATTCAATAAGCGGGGTCAGAAAATCACCATATGGCAAAAGGATGCCCAGTCAACCAATTCGGACTCCTCTTACAAAGGGATGCCTTATTTCATAAGTTCAGCAGGTTACGCAGTAATGCTGAATACGTACAGTAGAACTCATTTCAATATGGGAGCAACTTCCGGCGTTTCCTATACGATGGAAACAGAGGACTCATACCTGGATTATTATATGATTTGCAACAGGAACTATAAAGGACTTATTCGTGATTATACAGCACTCAGTGGCAGATCTGATATGATACCGAGGTGGGCCTTTGGCTTCTGGATGTCCAAGATGAGTTACATGAATCGTGCAGAAGTAGAGAACATCGCAGATAAGATGGAAAAATTTGGTATGTCTGTGGATGTTATTCATATTGATGGATGGCTCGATAATATGGGAGGTGAGGAAGGCAGTGGAGAATTGCTAAACTTTGACGAAAAACGCTTCCCGGAACCGGAAGAAATGATTCAGAAGCTGAGACAACGTGGACTACATTTATCGCTGTGGATGTTTCCTTATGTACTGCCATTCAGAATGATGGGAGAAAAGGCAGTGCCAGGCAATAGTAAACTGTACCAGAATATGGCACAAAGAGGATTTCTGGTAAAAAATCAGGCCGGAGAACCGTATCTTTTTGCATTAGGTGAGGGCGATGGATTCCATGTAGCAGCACTTGACTTTACCAATCCGGAGCTTGTGCAGTACATGAAAGAACGTGTAAAGCGCCTGATGAAGATGGGAGTTGGCGTAATAAAAACTGATTTTTCAGAGGAAATTCCGGAAGATGCAGTGTTCTGGGATGGAACGACCGGAAAAGAAAGCCATAATAAGTTCCCCTTGCTTTATGCGAAAACAATTTATGAGGCATCTGCTGAAGCAAAAAGAGAAATGGGAGAAAAGGCTCTGCTTTGGGGTAGAAGCGGATATCTGGGAAGTCAGAATTATCCGGCAAACTGGGCTGGTGATTCTTCGGCGGCACTGAACAATCTGGCTTCTATTTTAAATGGCGGACTGAGCCTGGGAATGAGCGGAATCTCGTTCTGGGGATTCGACATCGGCGGCTTTTATAATTCTGATGATGAAGGCAATCGTGCAATGCCTTCTGATGAAGAATATATCCGCTCAGTACAGATGGGGTTAATGGCACCTTTAAGCAGAAGTCATGGGCAGGCAACACCGAGAGAACCATGGGAATATTCTGAGGAAGCGCAGAGTGCATTCCTAAAAATTAATAAGATTCGTTATAGGCTGCTTCCGTATCTCTACAGTACAGCATGGGAAACACATCGTGAAGGAATACCGATGATGAGGGCTATGTTACTGGAGTTTTCTGAAGATTTAAACGTGTCAGAAATTTCTACACAATATATGTTGGGAAGATCACTTCTGGTTGCACCGGTATTTGATAAGAAAAAGCATATGGTATATTTTCCGAAAGGAAGCTGGATAGATTTTTATACAGGAAAGCGCCTGACGGGTGGAGACTGGATAGAATTGGACACTCCACTTGATCAGATACCACTTTATTTAAGAGAAAACAGTATGATTACTATGTTATCGGAAGCTCCGAACCATATTGCTGAGTCTAACTTTACATCACTGAGGGTATGGATCAATCTGGGCGGGCAGATGGAGCAGACATATTATGATGATGGAGTGGAAGGATGTTTGTGTGCAAACTTACAGGGAGACACGTTGCAAGTAGGAATCAGACAGATGGATATTTCTGAAATTTATGTTTATACTGAGCAGACTCCTAAAACAGTTACAGTTAACGGAAAAGAAGTTCCTTTTGAAGCAAATGACAGATTTATCGTATTTAAAGCAAAGTGAGGTGATATCATGATTCAATTAGCAGATAATGAGAAAAAAGGGTATTGTCAGCATACTGTTGAGGACCCTCTTAAATTGAAGGAAGGATATTGCCATTTTAATCAGACTGGACAGAAAGATTTTTTGAACAAGATGATTGCGTATGAACCAGGATGTTCAAAGATTACTTTTGAATTACAGACCTTCCGAAAGAAACAGGCCGAGGTTGTAGTAGAATTTATATCACAGACTGCTTTTCGTTTCCGGATGTATCCGGAAGCGGGGAAGACATATTGTGAAAATTCAGTTCTTCCTAAAACAGATACAATACCAATGACAATTAAGGAAGAAGAGGAAGAAATTACAGCATCTACAGAGAGACTGATGCTTAGGTTTCAGAAGTGTCCATGGCAGATGAGTGTATACCTGGATGGCGAGGAATTAACGAAGGAGCAGATAAAAGATCAGGATGTGGGTCAGAAATACAAGTCGGTTCCAACAGGATTTTCCGTGGATGAAAATGGAAGAGTAACAGACACATTTGAAACCATGTATATGTACAGTGATGAGGCATTCTATGGATTTGGAGAAAAATTTACAGATTTCAATAAACGAGGCCAGAAGATATGTGTCTGGCAGAGAGATGCACAATCTACCAATTCAGATATTTCTTATAAAGGAATGCCATACTTTGTCAGTACACAAGGTTATAGCATTTTGGTAAATACGTTTACAAGAACGCACTTTAATATGGGGGCTTCGTCAGGAGTGTCATATACGATGGAAACTGAAGATCCGTATCTTGACTACTATCTGTTTGCAAATCGTAATATGAAAGGGCTTTTAGCCGATTATACAGAAGCTAGCGGAAGATCACCGATGATTCCAAGATGGGCTTTTGGCTTCTGGATGTCCAAAATGAGCTATTTAAACAGAGCAGAAGTGGAAGAAATTGCAGAAAAGATGAATGAATTCGGAATGTCTGCAGATGTAATTCATATTGATGCCTGGATGGATATGTTTGGCAATGCTTCGGAGCTACTAAGCTTTGACGAGAAGCGATTCCCGAAACCGGAGGAAATGATTGCAGAACTGAGAAAGAAAGGCTTTCATCTTTCTCTTTGGATGTTCCCGTATGTACAGACAAAGATTACGGTAGATGGAACACAGAGAGTGTCCCGTCAGTACCTTTCTATGAAAGAAAGAGGCTTTCTGGTGAAACGTACAGACGGAGAACCCTATATTTTTTCTCCAGGCGAGGGAGACGCAGCAGGATGGGGAGTGGCAGCACTTGACTTTACCAATCCAGAGTTTGTTCTATATATGAAAGAACGTGTGAAACGCCTGATGAAAATGGGAGTTGGAGTGATTAAGACCGATTTTTCGGAGGAGGTTCCTGAAGATGCGGTATTTTGGGATGGATCGACAGGAAAAGAAGCACATAATAAATACACATTACTATATGCCCGCACGATTTATGAAGCTTCCGCTGAAGCAAAAAAAGAATTGGGAGAAAGTGCGCTTCTGTGGGGCAGAAGCGGATACTCAGGCAGCCAGAATTATCCGGCAAACTGGGCTGGCGATTCTTCCGCAGCAAAAAATAATCTGGCAGCAGTACTAAACGGCGGCCTGAGTATGGGAATGAGTGGAGTTTCATTCTGGGGATTTGACATCGGAGGTTTTTATAACTGCGACTATGAAGGGAGAAGATGCATCCCTTCCGATGATGAATATATCCGGTCTGTGCAGATGGGACTTATGTCACCTCTTAGCAGAAGCCATGGACAGTCTACGCCGAGAGAACCCTGGGTATTTTCCCGTGAAACCCAGAAAACGTTTTTAAAAATTAATAAGCTGAGGTACAGACTCCTTCCGTATTTATACTCTACAGCATATGAAACACACTATAAGGGATTACCTATGATGCGTGCTATGGTGCTGGAATTTCAGGAAGACTGGAATGCGAGAAATCTGTCAAGACAGTATATGCTTGGGGAAAGCCTTCTCGTAGCACCGGTATTCGACCAGGAAATTGTAAAGGTTTATCTTCCGAAAGGCAGCTGGACAGATTTTTATACCGGGGAACGGCTGGAAGGTGGTAAATGGATTACGGCAGAGAAACGTTTGGATCAGATTCCGTTGTATTTAAGAGAGAATCATATGATTCCAATGCTTCAGGAAGCACCAATGCATATTGAAAACAGAAATTTTGAAAAGCTTGTTGTTATACTAAATTTGCAGGAGGAGTTAGAAACGCACTATTATGATGATGGCGTCTGTGGAAAGTTATTTACTAAAATTGTAAATGAAACTCTCATAATAGAAAGCGCAAAGATGAAAATAGAGCTGTTTGAAGTATACAGTGAAAAAGAAATTCATAATTGCGTAGTTAACAAAAATGCATGGAAATTGGAAAAAACTGAACACGGTTTCAGAGCTACGAGAGGATAACGTATGATCATTATTGATAAAGAAACGTGTATCGGATGTGGAAATTGTGCGAAGGATTGTTTTGGCTATAACCTGACCATGGAGCATGGCAAGATGGAAGTAAGAGGAAGCTGTTTTGAGTGTGGACACTGCATTGCACTTTGTCCAGTATCAGCAATTCATATAGATAGCTGTCCAGATGATGAACTTGAGGAGTGTAGTGGACAGGTAGAAAATATGACTCCCAGACAGTTTCTGCATACGATTAAATGTAGACGAAGCATAAGAAATTATCAAAAAAGATCAGTGGAAAAGGATTTGTTGACAGAAATTTTGCAGGCTGGAAGATATACACCCACCGGAGGAAATGCACAGGATGTCCGTTATACGGTAGTGCAGGACAGATTGCCAGAACTGATTCCGCAAATATTTGAAGGCGTTAGACAGGGTGCAGAGCAATTTCATAAAGAGAAACCAGATAATCCATATAGTGGAACTTTGAATCGAATTTATGAAAAATATAAAAATGGACAGGATAGTTTATTTTTTGAGGCACCTGTACTGCTGCTAATATCTTCAGATATGCCAATTGATGGAGCCTTGGCAGCTTCAAATATAGAGCTGATGGCAGCAACAGAAGGACTGGGATGTCTGTATTCCGGGTTCATAGAGCTGGGGCTGAAAAATAATCCGGAAGCACTAAAACTTATACAAATTGATGCAGAAAAATTACGTTGTTGTATGCTTCTGGGATATCCGGGTATTACCTACATAAGAAGCGTACCACGTAAGGCTTTGCAAGTAAAATGGATGTAATGAAGCGTTTATTACATATAATTTCAAAGGAGGAAATGTAAATGAAAAGAAAACTAATGAGCTTACTGCTATGTGCAGTAATGACAACAGGGCTGTTTGCAACACAGACTGTATGGGCAGATGAGGAGACAGAAACTGCTGATGAGGACATTGATTTCTCAGAGGATCCATATGAGGTTAATATGGTGATTACTCTTCCTGCGGCGTCTCCAAGCCAGAGTGAAATTGACAGAGTAGTTGAGCATGTAAATGAAATCACGAAAAAGAAACTGAATATGACATTAAACCTGCAGTTGCTTCCATACTCTACTTACCTGGAACAGATTCCTTTGGAGTTAAGCTCTGGAAGTGATATTGATATTCTTACTGCGATTACCGGATATGCACAGGGATGGGTAAGTTCCGGTTATCTGCTTGATATGACAGACCTTCTGGATGAATATGGTCAAGAGGCAATTGCTACATATTCTTCTCCTGATCTTGCGAAAGCTGCTCAGTTAAATGGTCAGATTTTTGGTTTGCCGGTTCATAAAGAAATTGCACAGCAGCCAACTATTTTCTTCCGTACAGATATTCTGGATAAGTATGATATTGATGTAAGCAATGTAAAAACAATGGCAGATGTAGACGCTATTTATGAGCAGGTAGCTGAAAAAGAACCAGGTATGTGGATGCTGGCAGCAGATAATCTTGGAGTTGGTAAAGCTGTCGTGTTTGATATGTCTGTAGGTGGTACTTCATTTGCCGGTTTAATGGACTTCGCAAATAATACAACTGTTACCAATCTTTTTGCATCTCCGGAGTTTAAGGAATGGTGTGAATACAATCACAAATGGTTTGACAATGGCTGGATTAATTCCGGTGCTGCTTCTGATACAGAGTCATATTATTCTTATATTGCATCCGGACAGGCATTTTCATTCTTTAGTGATTATGGACATCCTCTTTCAGAGGCTGACCAGGAAAACAACTGCGGTGGCGTAGATCTCACGATGGTACATTTAGGCGAGCCTTATGCCACAACTTCTACAGCAGCAATTTTCTCTTATGCGATTTCTTCCGGTTCCAAAGATCCTGCGAAGGCAATGAAGATGTTAAATCTGCTTGAAACAGATTCTGATATTATGAATCTGCTCAACTGGGGAGTAGAAGGCGAAGATTATGTAGTTAATTCTGATGGGCTGTTAGACTATCCGGAAGGCAAGGATGCAAGCTCAGTAGGATATCACTTGGGTGCAGGCTGGATTCTTCCGAACCAGTTTATCTGTACTCCATGGGCAATAGATGGTGCAGACATTTACCAGAAAATTGTGGATTATAACAATACCGCTGTAGTATCTAAAGCGCTTGGATTTACCTTTGACTCTGAACCAGTTGCTGATGAAGTTGCAGCAGTAACGAATGTACGAAATAAATATTATAAAGCTTTAGTTGTTGGAGCAGTAGATCCTGACGAATATCTGCCGAAGCTCCTTGAAGAAATGGATGATGCAGGTATGCAGGATATTATTGCAGAATCACAGAAACAGTTGGATGAATTTCTGGCATCAAAATAAAGAACAGGCATTACATTAAGACATTGTCTGCGGAATGGAGACTGCTATGAGTAATAAAGTTAAAGAGAAAAAAACTTTAGCAGAACGGATTAAGCCCTATAAGAGATATCTGCCGCTTTATCTGATGATGTTGCCGGCATTGCTTTATCTGTTCATTAATAACTATCTTCCTATGTCCGGTCTTGTGCTTGCATTTGAAAAGTACAATGTGCAGGATGGTATTTGGGGAAGTAAATTTGTAGGATTGAAAAACTTTAAATTCCTACTCAAAAGCAACGAACTTCCGATTCTGTTCCGAAACACATTGGGATATAATCTGTGTTTCATTATTATTAATATTATTTTTGGAGTTGCGCTTGCTATTCTGATAACGGAAATCGGTAATCTTGCGTTTCGAAAATTTGCACAGAGTAGTATTTTGTTTCCATTTGTAGTGTCCATAGTGATTGTGTCATATATGGTAAGAGCGTTTCTTGATCCAGAAGCAGGAATGCTTAATCATCTTCTGGTGTCCATAGGACACCAGAAGATATCCTGGTACGATACTGAGAAATTCTGGCCTTTCATTCTGATTTTTGTAAATACATGGAAAAGCGTTGGATATGGTTGCATTCTTTATATTTCAACAATCCTGGGCATTGATTCATCACTTTACGAATCTGCGTCTCTGGATGGCGCAACGAAATTTCAAAAAATACGTTATATTACCCTTCCATTTCTGAAACCTACGATTATCACCGTAGCATTACTCTCTATAGGAAGAATTTTTAACAGTGATTTCGGTCTGTTCTTCCAAGTACCACAGAATTCTGGCCTGATATCGGATGTAACTCAGACAATAGATACATTTGTATATAAGGCACTGATTACACAGAGCAATATTGGAATGTCGGCGGCTGCCAGCTTTTTCCAGTCGGTGATGGGGCTTATCATGATTTTAATATTTAATACAATTACACGAAAATTCAGCGAGGAAAACGCATTGTTTTAGGAGGAGAGTGACATGGTAAAATCAAAGCAAGACAAACATTTTGAAATTGCCGCATATATTATCCTGTCGATTATAATGCTGGTTATTTTCTTCCCATTCCTGCTGCTGTTTATGTCATCCATAACGGAAGAAAATTCCCTTCTGATCAATGGATATTCTATTTTTCCAAAAGAAATCAGTTTCGCAGCTTATTCTTATATTTGGGAATCCAGAGCAACAATACTTAGGGCTTATATTACGACAATCTGCGTCACTGCGGTGGGTACTGTTATCAACGTTTTGATTACTGCAATGGTAGCTTATCCACTGTCTCTGGACAAGTTGCCCGGCAAAAAGATTTTCTCATTTCTGATTTTATTTGTAATGTTATTTAATGGCGGAATGGTGCCGACGTATATGATCTATACTACCGTTTTGCATATTAAAGATACATATTTTGCACTGCTTGTTCCGAACCTGCTGTTCAGTGCATTTAATGCGATTATTGTAAAAACTTATTTGAAAGGGAACATTCCAGAAGCACTTTATGAATCTGCCAGAATAGATGGGGCTTCAGAATTTAAAATTTTTACAAACATTGTGTTACCCCTTGGAAAGTCTATTTTTGTTACAATCGGTATTTTTTCCGGTTTGGCGTATTGGAATGACTGGATGAATGGATTATACTATGTAAGTGATTCATCGAAATATTCTATCCAGCAGCTTCTGAACGTCATGGTGAAAAATATTCAGTATCTGACACAGTTTGGCAGAAGCAGCGGGACAGGACAAATCCCCAGCATCAGTCTCAGAATGGCAATTGCTTTTGTAGCAATGCTGCCGGTATTGATTTTGTATCCATTTTTACAAAAATACTTTGAAGAAGGAATTACGCTGGGAGCTGTGAAAGGATAGGTTTTATTATTATGACTCAGCCCTTTTTTGTCAGATATTTAAAAAAGTTCCTGATTATTAGTATTGTACTGCAATGTATATGCACTTTGGTACTGATTGCTTTTTACGTGCAGAAACGTCAGACAGATGAGCAGCAGATGGTGCAGATTGCAGATCGTTTTGTAAAGAAAATAGAGTCAGAATTGCAGAATAATTCAAATTACATGAACCAGACGGTAATTCTCAGGCGGGATTACCGTAATATGTATCAGATGAACGATTTGGAAAGAGTCAATAAAATATCAGATTTACAGATGATTTATAAATTGCTGGGAGAGATGGCTGACATTCCTTATAACTATTTCGTATATGACAGAGAGAAGGACAGCTTTCTTGAACTGACCAGGGTCGACATACAGTTTTCACAATATCGGGAAATACGAAATACATTAAAAGAACGCCTGAAGGTGGATAATGAAGAAAACAAAAGCGGAGTCTGGTATCTTGCAGAAACACCAGCTGGCAGGGTAATTCTGTCCAACTGGCATTATGAAAACTATATGCTGGGTACCTGGACGAGAGAATGTGATCTCCTGTCTGGAATTAATACAATTGACTGGGGAAAATATGGGCAGGTGGAACTTCTGCCAGGGCACAAAGAACAAGATGAGAAGCAATTTCATCTGTGGGGAAACAGTTTGTTGTGTTACAGCTTTCCAAACTGTAATACGGACTTTTCAATTCAGATTACCATTTCTAAAGATGGAGGCCTTAAATGGCAAATGCTTATTCAAATTTTCCAAATACTTATGTTGATTTGGGTGATTGGAATATTGATTGAATTAACTAGGTATGTAAGACGTTCTTTTTTGGTTCCGACTCAAAATCTGACGGAGATACTAGAGAAATATCAGACAGCAGACAATGAAACAGGAAGGCCAGAGAATGACACTTCTTTACAAGATGCTTATGAAATTTTGGATAAGCTTGGAAAAAGAGCGGATAGCCTTACAACGAAGCTCTATGCAAGCGAACTTGAAAAAAAGCAGCTGGAAATTAACTTCAGAAATTTACAGATCAGGCCTCATTTTTTTGCCAATTGTCTTACAATGTTGTCTGCGATGGCGGAGAATAATGAAATAGAGAAAATCAATAAGCTTACAGTATGTCTTGCCAATTATTACCGATATATTATGCATGATTGCATGGATATGGTTACCGTGGGACAGGAAATATCCCATATGAACGATGTCATAGCGGTCAATGATGAGTGGAACAGTAATCAGATTGTATTTACTTCTGAGATAGAGGAAAGCACCAAAAATCGGAAAATTCCGGTATTGATGATCAGTACCTTTCTGGAAAACTCCATTAAGCATACGGTTGGACGGGAAGGAACTCTGCGAATTGGGTTAAAAGTATGGACAGAAAAAAAGGTATTATGTATTCGTATCACAGATAATGGAGAAGGCTTTCAGAAGGAAATGCTTGAAGGATTCAAGCTGGGGATTTATCCGAAGGAAGAGCTGGGAAGGCACATTGGTATCAATAATGTGATTCAGAGACTGAAATTAATTTATACAGGACGGGCCAATGTTGAGTTCTCCTGCACCGAGAGTGGAGGTGCATGTGTGGAAATTCATATACCACAGGAGGAAACAGATGAAGCTTTTGATTGTAGATGATAACAAATACGTTGTTGCACTTTTGCGCAAACAACTAAATTGGGAAGCCTTTGGCATTGAGGAGCTTATCGGAGTGTATAGTGTGGAGCAGGCAAAAGAGGTTTTTCTGAATAAGCAGATTGACTTTTTGATCACAGATATTGAAATGCCGGTGCAAAATGGATTTGATCTTCTGGAGTGGCTGAAAAATCAGAACATATGTCCAGAGACGATATTGCTCACAAGCTATGCTGATTTTTCCTATGCTCAGCTGGCTGTGAAATATCAGTGCTTTGATTACCTTCTGAAACCAGTAGACAGAAACGTTCTAGAAGACATTGTAAAGAAGCTTGTCACGAAACGAATTGATTATCAGAAACAGCAACAGCTGCAGGAACTTGGAAATAACTGGATATCGCATCAGAATCTGGTGAAAGAAATGTTCTGGCGAGAATTGGTAAATGAGGAAAATATAGTAACCCAGGAAAATCTGGCGAGCAGGATAAAAAAGGATAAGCTGAGTTATACGCAGGGACAAAGCTTTGTAGCGATGTTGATCTGTCTTGAAGAAGAACAAGAGAATTTTAGCAAAGAGCTGTTAAGCTTCACCTGTGAGAATATATTGAGAGAGATTGTGGAAAAAGAGCATATCGGACTGGAATTTTTGTCATATAACAGTTATGCCCAGTTTGTTGCTGTTTTTTCAGGTGCAAATCCATTTCCATATAAACAGTTGAAGCATACAGCAGAATGTTTTGCTGAAACTTTTTCTTCTTTTTATCATCATAAGACAATTTGTTATCTTAGTGAATGTTGTGAGATTATAAATGTTCATTCACATATCCGAAAACTGGAAGAAATATTTCTGGATAATTTGAACCGTGAGAGCGGCGTTTTCCTGGAAAAAGATTTCAGTAAAAGGTTGGACACTACCTATAACGCACCAGAAATTGATGAATGGAGAGCATTGCTTCTGGAGAAAAGACTGGATTTGTTTGAACAGAGGGTTTGTGGATATTTTGACGGAGTAAAGCGTGCACAGGCAATTGATTCTCATTTTTTGCATGCGGTTCTGGCAGACTGGAATATGATGTCAGTTAATATTTTAAAAGAATGTAATCTTACAACGTATCAAGTAGTGACAAAATTGCGTAACAAGGAGCTAGAAGAACGGGCAGTTGTTAATGTTTCCTGCATGGAGAAATTGATTTTATCTGAGGCGGCTATGATTTCAGAACAGATTAACTATGTGGAAAAAGAAGATCAGATTATTGCAGATATTAAAGCATATATAAAAAAGTACCTGGACAGTGTAACAAGAAGCCAGATAGCAAGTGATTTTTATTTATCTCCCAGTTATCTGTCTAAACTGTTTCGTAGCCAGAATGGAATATCGTTAAGTGAATATATTCAAAGAAGCAGAATGAGAGAGGCAAGAAGATTACTCCTGCAAAGTACTCTTAGTATCAGCCAGATTGCAGAAACAGTTGGATATCCAAGTTTTGCACATTTTTCCAAGCAATTTAAAAAAATGAATGGTATGACACCAAATGAATATCGTAAAAACAATGAAGGACAAGAAAGATAATCTTGTGGGAGGATATACTTATGGAATATAAAAAATTAGGAAACACTGCAATAAAAGTATCACCATTTGTTATGGGATGCTGGTCTGTAGGCGGTGATTATTTTGGAAGTGTAGAGGATACAAACAGCATTCGATGCATTAAGACATACCTGGAACATGGAATCAATACTTTTGATACTGCAGAAGTTTATGGAATGGGAAGAGCGGAGAAAGTGCTGGGAGAAGCATTAAAAGGGACGGACAGAGAGTCTGTTGTTGTTTTTTCTAAAGTATGGCCATTGCATTATGGAAAGAAAGAAATGGAAGAGGCTTGCGATCAAAGCTTAAAGAGGCTGGGAATGGATTATCTGGATGTTTATTTTTTACATTATCCACCGCAGGCAGGAACGTCAATGGAATTGGCTATGGAGAGCATAAATGAGCTGAAGAGAAAGGGAAAAATCAGAAGTATTGGTGTTTCAAATTTCACTTTAGATATGCTTAAGGAAGCATCTGCCTATGGCACGGTAGATGTGATTCAGCCCTGTTATAATTTATTGTGGCGCTATATTGATAAAGATATCCTCCCCTATTGTGTAAAAGAAAATATTGGGGTAATTCCTTACAGTACACTGGCACAGGGATTGCTTACCGGCAGGTTTACAAAAGATACTCAGATTACAGGTGGGCGTGCGAAGGCTGCATTGTTCCAGCCAGGTGTTTATGAAGAATGCCTGGAGGTAACGGATGCCCTTATTGAATTAGGAAAAAAATATGATCACAGCGCAACACAGATCTGTATTAACTGGCTTGTAAAAAATCCAAATCTTACAGCGCCGATTGTGGGAGGTGCAAATTCCGAGCATGCACTTGACAATCTGAAAGCGCTTGATTTTATCATGGAGCAGGAAGATTACAAAAAAATAGATGAAATAAGCAGTGCATTTTGCGAAAAAATGCCTGAGTATCAGCTGTTTTTTGATACAAAAGTAAAGGGGGAATAAAAATGTCACTTGTAAAAGTAAACGAATTACTTCAGCATGCTACCGAACATCATTACGGTGTTGCTGCCATTAATACAGTTAATTATGAAACCATCAGCTGTGCAATTGCGGCTGCTGAGGCTGAAAGAGTACCTGTAATTATTCAGTTTTTTCCGGGGTTGGATAAGTATATTCCGTTGAAACATATTTCTTATATGGCAAAGGATCTTGCGAATAAAGCTACTGTACCGGTTGCTGTACATCTGGATCATTCTGCTTCTTACGAAATTGCAGTTAGCGGTATACGTGATGGTTTTCCGTCCGTTATGGTTGATGGATCTGCGCTGCCGTATGAAAAAAATATTGAAGTTACCAAAGCGGTGGTGGAGACAGCATCTATTTTTGATGTGGATGTGGAAGCTGAACTGGGGCATGTAGGAAATGCACAGAATCTTGATGATTTGACAAATACAGATCATTTTACTAATGTAGACAAGGCTGTGGAGTTCGTGGAGAGGACAGGTTGTGGTTCTCTTGCAATTGCTGTAGGAAATGCACATGGTAACTACATCCAGAAACCAAATCTGGATTTTGATCGTATTAAAGAAATCAGAAGGGCAGTTTCAATTCCGCTGGTTATGCACGGATGTTCCGGAATCCCTGACGAACAAATGCAGGAAGCTGTGAATCTTGGCATGAGCAAGTTTAATATTGCAACGGAATATTTTACCGCTATGTATCGTTCTATGGAGCAGGGAATGGAAGCAACAGGGCATGACGGCAATGGATTGAAAATGCTGTTTATTTCCAGAAAAGGAATGATTGATTTTGTAGCAGGAAAAATGCGTTTATTGAATCCTAATAAATTTTCTCTGTAAAACGGAGGTAGAAATATGGGAAGGCAGTTTGACGTATATGGATTGGATACTCCCTGCATAGATCTGAATTTGAATCTTAAAGATTTGCCGCAGAAAAATCATGGAGCATTAGTTACAGACTTATCCTGGCAAGGTGGCGGCAAGGTGTCAAGTGGACTGGTAGCCTGCGCAAGGCTGGGTGGAAAGTGTGCTGCCGGGGGAGTATTAGGAGATGATGTCTATGGAAGATTCTGTTACGCTGATTTTGTGCGTCATGGAATTAACGTGGACGATATGGTGTTGCATAAAAATGAGGCAACACATTTCAGTATCGTAGTAAGCGACCAGAAAACACAGTCAAGGACGATTTTATTTAAGAAAGGAACTATACCGAAGCTTCTTGAATCTGAAGTTGATTGGAATAAAATTAAGAATTCCAAATATCTGTTTATTGCAGACACATCAGAGCTAACCAGAAAAACAGTAGATTTTGCGAGGGAAAACGGAACAGAAATCTTTATCGATGCGGACTTTTATTCTGATGCACTTAAAGAGATGATTCCAAAGATTGATGTTTTTATTGGGTCCGAATTTGTATTTGACGGTTTATTTCCCGAGCACAAGGAAAAAGGACTGGAGAAACTGGAAGAAGAATGTAAGGAAATCTCTGCATCAGGACCGAAGATCGTTGTGTTCACTTTCGGCGAGAAAGGCTGTGTAGGCTACAGCAAGGAAGGCTTTTTTGTCCTTCCGGCGTTTTCTGTTGATGTTGTAGATACGGTAGGAGCTGGAGATGTTTTTCATGGTGCATTTCTGGCACAGTTACTTAAAGGACAGAGCGTAATGGAGTGTGCAAGGGCCGCCAGTGCTGTTTCCGCTATTAAATGTACCAGAATTGGAGGAAGAGCAGGAATTCCAAATTCGGAAACATTGCAAAAATTTTTAGATACTGGCGAAATAGATTACACGGAGATTGATGAGAGAGTTAATTTTTACCGGAGAGGGTTAGAGCATGTATAAAGCAAATGTTAAAATTGGGGTTTTGCCTACAAGAAGAGGAATGCTGGACCTTGAGACAGCAACCAGAGAAAAAGAAAAATTCATGCCGGTTATCCGAAGCATTAAAACTGAAAATGTTACTTTGGTGGATATTGATGATATCTGTACCAATGGAATTATTGAGAATGAGGCTTTTGCACCGGCGGTTGTGGATAAGTTTCGCAAAGAAAATGTAGATGCAATATTTGTACCATTTTGTGATTTTGGTGAGGAAGGCGCTGTTGTTGATGTAGTATCAAAGTTCCATGTTCCGGTGCTAATCTGGGGAGCACGGGATGAATATCCAAACACACCGCAAAAGAGAGGAAGAGATACGCAATGTGGTATGTTTGCAGCAACTAAGGTATTACGACGTTATGGCATTACATACAGTTATATTTTTAATGTTCCGGCAGATACTGAGGAATTTCGCAACGGTTATGAAAAATTTGTCCGTATAGCCTGCATTGTTAAAGATGTAAGAGGTCTGCGTATTGCCAAAATTGGCGAACGGCCTTCTCCATTTCGCAGTGTGATGACAGATGAAACCAAATTAATGAAAAAGTTTGGTATTCAGACGGTAGCAATTGCACCAGTAATGCTGCAGATGGAAGTAAACAAAATACTGGAAGCCAGAGGCGAAGATTTTGAGAAACAGGTGAAGGATTTAAAAATGCGTATGGATTGTTCTGCCATGGACGATGATTATACGGATAGACTTGTGGCATTTAAGATAGCATTAGTATCAACACTTACCCGGAATCATTGTAATGTAGCTGCAATCGAATGCTGGCCAACCTGCGCTTTAATGAAGTTGCCATCTTGTGCTGTAATTGGAGAATTGACAGACTTAGGAATTCCGGTAGCATGTGAAACAGACATTAATGGGGCTATTACCATGTCAATTTTACGTGCTTGTACATTGGGAGAACAGGCTGAGTTTTTAGCAGACTTGACAATTCGACATCCGGAAAATGATAATGCAGAACTGTTATGGCACTGTGGACCATTTCCATATTCTTTGAAGGCAGAGAACAGCCAGGCGAAAATTGTAGGCGGACAGGGGCAGTTTGAATTGAAGCAGGGGGAATTGACTGTATGTAGGTTCGATGAAGTTAATGGCGAATATTGTCTGTTTGCTGGAGAAGCAAGAACAACAACTGGACCGGCTACAACTGGTACCTATGTCTGGATGGAAACAGATAACTGGAAAAAGTGGGAAGAAAAACTTATGTTTGGTCCTTATATCCATCATTTGGGAGGCATTTATGGAAAGATGTTTTCTGTATTAAAGGAAGCTGCAAGATATTTGGATATAAAGTTGGATTCTGTAGATGAACCTGGCCCGAGCTGTTTATGAGTGGAGGATGCTGATATGAAAACAATAAAAGTACAGCTGTTAAGTAAGGAAAAATTTGCAAAATATGGAGAGTACCAAAATTTACTGGATGATAAATCCTTGGCTGAGAAATCTATTTTTCCGTATAGTTTTTTTGCAGATGTAGTGAAACTGGATCTTGGTAATACAACATTGCCAACAATATCGGTATGTCAGGCAGTGAAGCCAGAAAAAATGGAAATTTCTATGCTGGAGGCACATCAGTTTACCTGTGAAGGATTGCTTGCTCTTGACGATGATATGATTATATTTGTGGGAACACCTTTGCCGGGAAAGACATTCAGTGTTGATAATCTGGAAGCCTTTCTGGTGCCGCAGGGCACTTTTGTAAAATTAGATCCATTTATTATTCATGGCTCACAGTATGCTGTTCATAAAGAATGTGCACATATACTGTGCCTGCTACCTGGAAGAACATTTAAAAATGATATACAAGCAGTGATGCTTTCGGAAGAAAAACGTGCTGAACTGATAATGGAATAAAAACTGGAAGTTCACAAAAAAGATAATGTAATTGCTACATAATAAATACGCTTCCTGATAAAAGGCTGCTGGCTGATGTGCGCTTTAGAGCGTTTTTTAACAGACTCTAAGGTGTTCATTTGGCTGGCGGCTATTTTTCTTCTAGAAAACTTTTACTTGCTAAATCGTAAAAGCCTACTAAAAAATGAATAACTGCTTAAAATATGGATATTCATATTATTTCAGCTATAAATGAGCAAGTTTGTGATTTTGCATAAAAGAAAGAAACCTTAAATTCGATTATGTTGTACAATGAAAGTGACCAAACAAAATATTTGCAACATTCACGAGAAAGAAGGTGTCTCTCACAGATACGATACATCATTCGTCATTCATATACAACCAGTTTAAGAAATTTGACTTATGCAAATCTTATTCCAACAGAGTGGTAAATCACCTCATGAGCATTCTGATCAGCATTTTCAGCTCAGGATCCCATGGGAAAACCACGGACTTTGCTAAAAGCAGTTCTTGTCATAGAACTACAATTGCCCATTTTCTCAATTCTGGGAAATGGGATGATTTATTACTTTCAGATATATTAAAGCGTTCTGTCATTGAGATTATTTATTCAGAAGTAGCACGCACCGGAAAGCCTGTTTTTTGTATTGTAGACGATACGATAGTTTCAAAGACAAAGCCTTCGTCACGGGCTCTGCATCCGATTGAAGATGCGTATTTTCATCAGTCTCATTTAAAGTGAAAACAGGATTACGGGCATCAGGCAGTTGCGGTTATGCTTTCCTGCAACGGCATTGTTCTGAATTAAGCTATTGAATCTTTGGATGCTGGTATTATTATAATAGGAAAAAAGACAAAATATCTACACAAAAATTGTATTTAAATTAGTACAAAAAGTATTTCGATTTTTTGAAAAAAACACTTGCAATCTTTGAAAACCTTGTGTATACTAATATCTGCTGTGACATGATAGCAATGAAGCGTGAGGTTGCTGCCAGAAAGGCAGGTTTTCCGTGGAGCGAATGTCAAGTTAGGAAACTGACGACAAGTCACTGTACAAGTTCAATAGCCATCTAGGGGATGGGAGTGTGTGAAGGACCAAAGCACGAAGATGTTTTAGGACACACACGGAGATGTGTACAGTCGCCGCTTGTCGTACTGATAGTGAGTACGAATAGGAGGAGACTTTTTTTATGGCAAATCAGGTAATGAGAATCACATTAAAAGCTTACGATCATCAGTTAGTAGATGCATCTGCTGCAAAGATCATCGATACTGTTAAGAAGAATGGTGCAACAGTTAGCGGTCCAGTTCCGCTTCCAACTAAGAAAGAGGTTGTTACAATCTTAAGAGCTGTTCACAAATATAAAGATTCCAGAGAGCAGTTCGAGCAGAGAACACATAAGAGACTGATTGATATCATTGCTCCGACCCAGAAGACAGTTGATGCTCTGTCCAGACTGGAAATGCCTGCTGGTGTTCATATCGACATCAAGATGAAGGCAAAATAATTAATCTTGTAAATGCATAAGCATTTAGCTATTTATTATATGATTACCCGAGAGGGCAATCCGCTATAGGAGGAAGAAAGATGAAGAAAGCTATTTTAGCTACCAAAGTCGGAATGACTCAGATCTTCAACGAAGATGGAATGTTAATTCCGGTAACCGTTTTACAGGCTGGTCCATGTGTTGTAACTCAGGTTAAAACAGATGAGAACGATGGATATACAGCAGTTCAGGTTGGCTTCGGCGACATCAGAGAGAAACTGGTGAACAAACCGGAAACAGGCCACTTTGCAAAAGCAGGCGTTGCAGTTAAGAGATTCGTAAAAGAGTTCCGTTTCGAGAACGCTGCTGAATATGAAGTAGGACAGGAAATTAAAGCTGATATCTTTGCAGCTGGCGATCACATCGATGCAACAGCTGTTTCCAAAGGTAAAGGTTTCCAGGGTGCAATCAAGAGACATGGACAGTCCAGAGGACCTATGGCTCACGGTTCCAAATATCATCGTCATGCAGGTTCCAATGGTGCTTGTTCTGATCCGAGCAAGGTATTCAAAGGAAAACACATGCCAGGTCATATGGGAAGCGAGCAGGTAACTGTTCAGAATCTTGAGATCGTACGCGTAGATACAGAGAATAACTTACTGTTAGTTAAAGGTGCTGTTCCAGGACCTAAGAAATCCTTGGTTACAATCAAAGAGACAGTAAAGTCCTTATAATAAGAAAGGAGGAGCACACAAATGGCAAACGTAACTGTTTATAATATGGAAGGCAATGAAGTTGGAACAATGGAGCTGAACGATGCAGTATTTGGCGTTGAGATCAATGAGCATCTTGTTCATCTTGCAGTTGTTCGTCAGCTTGCAAACAAACGCCAGGGTACTCAGAAAGCGAAAACTCGCTCTGAAGTAAGCGGCGGCGGAAGAAAACCGTGGAGACAGAAAGGAACCGGTCATGCAAGACAGGGATCCATCCGTGCTGCACAGTGGACAGGCGGCGGAATTATTTTCGCACCGACTCCAAGAGATTATGAAGTGAAAATGAACAAGAAAGAAAGAAGAGCAGCTCTTAAATCCGCTCTGACTTCCAAAGTTCAGGACAATAAATTCGTAGTTGTTGACAGCCTTGCAATTGCTGAAGCTAAGACAAAAGAAATGCAGAAGGTTCTTACAAACCTGAAAGCAGAGAAAGCTCTTATCGTAACAGCAGAGGAAGATAAGAACGTAATCCTTTCCGCAAGAAACATCGAGAACGTACAGACAGTAGCAGCTAACGGCATCAACGTATATGATGTTATGAGCCACGGTACTGTAGTAGTAACTAAAGACGCTGTAGCATCCATCGAGGAGGTATACGCATAATGGCTGATATTAAATATTATGACGTGATCAAAAGACCAGTGATCACTGAAAAATCCATGGCTGCTATGGGTGAGAAGAAATACACTTTCCTTGTTCATCCGGAAGCAAACAAAGCTCAGATCAAAGAAGCTGTTGAGAAAATGTTCGATGGAACAAAAGTTAAGAGCGTAAATACCATGAATCTTGATGGTAAGAAAAAACGCCGTGGAATGGTAGTTGGAAAAACTGCTAAATCCAAAAAAGCTATCGTTGCCCTTACAGAGGACAGCAAGGACATCGAGATCTTCGAAGGCCTTTAATTGATAGCACTTTATACGCATTCAAAAGCGTGAGAACAAATTTGAAAGGAGAAAAGAAATGGGAATCAAAAGTTATAACCCATATACACCGTCTAGAAGACATATGACTGGTTCCGACTTCTCTGAGATCACTAAGACTACACCAGAGAAATCCCTTACCGTGTCTTTAAAGAAAACTGCTGGACGCAACAACCAGGGTAAGATCACTGTAAGACACCACGGAGGCGGAAGCAGAAGAAAATATAGAATCATCGACTTCAAGAGAAGAAAAGATGGAATCCCGGCAGTAGTGAAATCTATTGAGTACGATCCAAACAGAACAGCTAATATCGCTCTTATCTGCTATGCAGACGGCGAGAAAGCATACATTCTTGCTCCAGAAGGACTTAAAGTTGGACAGAAAGTTATGAACGGACCGGAAGCTGAAATCCGTGTAGGTAACTGCTTACCGTTAGAGCTTATCCCGGTTGGTACTATGGTTCATAACATCGAGCTTCATCCTGGAAAGGGCGGCCAGATGGTTCGTTCCGCAGGAAACGGCGCTCAGCTTATGGCTAAAGAAGGCAAGTACGCTACACTTCGTCTCCCATCTGGTGAGATGAGAATGGTTCCGATCATCTGCCGTGCAACAGTAGGTATCATCGGAAACGGCGATCACAACCTGATTAACATCGGTAAAGCTGGTCGTAAGCGTCACATGGGAATCAGACCTACAGTTCGCGGTTCTGTCATGAACCCGAATGACCATCCACATGGTGGTGGAGAGGGCCGCGCTCCGGTTGGACGTCCAGGTCCGTGTACACCTTGGGGCAAACCTGCTCTTGGTCTGAAGACAAGAAAGAAAAACAAAGCGTCCAACAAGCTCATCGTAAGAAGACGCGATGGAAAAGCTTTAAGCAAATAATAAGGAGGATTAAGAATGTCTCGTTCACTGAAAAAAGGACCTTTTGCAGATCAGAGCTTACTTAAAAAAGTAGACGCATTAAACGCTGCAAATGATAAATCCGTAATCAAAACTTGGTCTCGCCGTTCCACAATCTTCCCGTCTTTTGTTGGACATACAATCGCTGTCCATGACGGAAGAAAACATGTGCCGGTATATATTACTGAGGATATGGTTGGTCACAAACTTGGTGAGTTTGTTGCTACCAGAACCTACAGAGGACACGGAAAAGACGAAAAGAAATCCGGTGTTCGCTAGTTAGAATTTTTCACCAGGCTGCCTGATCCGCAAGGAGCGGTTCGGGCATGCGCGGTGTTTCCCTGAATATTGAATATGACGAAAGGAGGCACTTTAAAATGGCAAAAGGACATAGAAGCCAGATTAAGAGAGCCAGAAATGAGAATAATAGAGAGACAAGACCGTCTGCAAAATTATCTTATGCAAGAATTTCTGTTCAGAAAGCCTGCTACGTTTTAGATGCAATCCGTGGCAAAGATGTGCAGACAGCACTTGGTATCCTGACATACAACCCAAGATACGCTTCCAGCGTAATCAAAAAGTTACTGGAATCAGCTATTGCTAACGCTGAGAACAATAACGGAATGAACGCAGACAATCTCGTAGTTGCAGCCTGCTATGCAAATAAAGGACCTACAATGAAGAGAATCCAGCCAAGAGCACAGGGTAGAGCTTACAGAATCGAGAAGAGAACAAGCCATATTACCATCGTGCTGGATGAGAAATAAGGAGGATAAACATGGGACAGAAAGTTAACCCACATGGCCTTAGAGTCGGTGTTATCAAGGATTGGGATTCAAGATGGTATGCAGAGAGCGATTTCGCAGACTATCTGGTTGAGGATTACAACATCAGAACATTCCTTAAAAAGAAATTATACAGCGCAGGTGTTTCCAAAATCGAGATCGAGAGAGCATCTGACAGAGTAAAAGTTATCATCTACACAGCAAAACCTGGTATCGTAATCGGTAAAGGCGGCGCAGAGATCGAGAAAGTAAAAGCTGAACTTGCTAAATATACAGACAAGAAGCTTATCGTTGATATTAAAGAAGTTAAGAGACCAGACAGAGATGCTCAGCTTGTTGCAGAGAACATCGCTCTTCAGCTGGAGAACCGTATCTCCTTCAGACGTGCTATGAAATCTACAATGCAGCGTACAATGAAATCCGGTGCTAAGGGAATCAAAACATCCGTATCCGGACGTCTTGGCGGAGCTGATATGGCTCGTACAGAGTTCTACAGCGATGGAACTATCCCGCTTCAGACACTTCGTGCAGATATCGATTATGGTTTCGCAGAAGCAGACACCACATATGGCAAAGTTGGTGTAAAGGCATGGATCTACAATGGTGAGATTCTTCCAACAAAAGGAACTAAGGAAGGGAGCGATAAATAATGTTAATGCCAAAAAGAGTTAAACGTCGTAAACAATTCCGTGGCTCCATGAGAGGAAAAGCCCTTAGAGGTAATCAGATCAATTATGGTGAATTCGGTCTTGTTGCTACCGAGCCTTGCTGGATCAGATCTAATCAGATCGAGGCAGCCCGTGTTGCTATGACCCGTTATATCAAACGTGGTGGTAAGGTTTGGATCAAGATTTTCCCAGATAAACCAGTAACAGCAAAACCAGCAGAAACTCGTATGGGTTCCGGAAAAGGTGCCCTGGAATACTGGGTAGCAGTTGTTAAACCAGGACGTGTTATGTTTGAGATCGCAGGCGTTTCTGAAGAAATCGCTCGTGAGGCATTACGTCTTGCAATGCACAAGTTACCATGTAAATGCAAAATAGTTTCTCGTGCAGAGTTAGAAGGCGGTGATAACAGTGAAAATTAATAAATTCGTAGAAGATTTACAGGCAAAATCAGCTGCAGAATTAAACGACGAATTAGTAGCTGCTAAGAAAGAACTTTTCAATCTGAGATTTCAGAATGCAACCAATCAATTAGACAATACAGGACGAATCAAAGAGGTTCGCAGAAATATTGCCAGAATCCAGACAGTGATCACTGCGAAAGCTAACGCTTCCAAATAGTGAATTTAGGAGGACATAATCGTGGAAAGAAATCTGAGAAAAACCCGCGTGGGTAAGGTTGTCAGCAATAAGATGGACAAGACCATCGTAGTTGCAATTGAAGACCATGTAAAACATCCTCTTTACAAGAAAATCGTGAAGAGAACATATAAATTAAAAGCTCATGATGAAAACAATGAGTGCAACATCGGTGATACCGTAAAGGTTATGGAGACCAGACCGCTGTCCAAGGATAAGAGATGGAGACTGGTTGAAGTTGTAGAGAGAGTTAAATAAGGAGGATAACCAGTATGATTCAGCAGGAAACAAGACTGAAAGTTGCCGACAACACTGGTGCAAAAGAAATCCTTTGTATCCGTGTTATGGGTGGCTCTACAAGAAGATATGCAAACATTGGCGATACAATCGTTGCTACTGTTAAAGATGCAACACCAGGCGGCGTTGTTAAAAAAGGTGACGTAGTAAAGGCTGTTGTAGTTAGATCCAAAAAAGGCGCTCGTCGTAAAGACGGATCCTATATCCGTTTCGATGAAAATGCTGCCGTAATCATTAAAGACGACTTAACTCCGAGAGGAACACGTATCTTTGGACCAGTTGCCAGAGAGCTTCGTGAGAAGAAATTCATGAAGATCGTTTCCTTAGCTCCGGAAGTATTATAGGAGGGTGCCTAATGTCAGCTATGAAGATTAAAAAAGGTGATACTGTTACAGTAATCGCTGGTAAAGATAAAGGCAAAGAAGGCAAAGTCCTTGCCGTTAACGTAAAAGACAATACCGTATTAGTAGAGAACGTTAATATGGTTACAAAACACACCAAACCATCCGCTGCAAACCAGAATGGTGGAATCGTTACAAAAGAAGCTCCGCTTCACATCTCCAACGTAATGCTTATGGCAGACGGAAAAGCTACAAGAGTCGGCTTTAAGATGGATGGAGACAAAAAAGTCCGCGTTGCTAAGGCAACAGGTAAGGTTATCGATTAATTGAGAGAGGAGGCAGACATAAGTGAGTAGATTAAAAGAACTTTACACTAATGAGATCATGGATGCCATGACCAAGAAATTCGGATATAAAAACGTTATGGAAGTGCCAAAACTCGACAAGATCGTAATTAACATGGGTGTTGGTGAGGCCAAAGAAAACGCTAAGCTTCTTGACGCTGCTATCGCAGATATGGAGCTGATCACAGGACAGAAAGCAATTGCTACAAAGGCAAAGAAATCTGTCGCTAACTTCAAAATCAGAGAGGGAATGCCGATCGGATGTAAAGTAACATTAAGAGGCGAGAAGATGTATGAGTTCGCTGATCGTCTGATCAACCTGGCACTTCCACGTGTACGTGACTTCCGCGGCGTTAATCCTAACGCTTTCGACGGAAGAGGAAACTATGCTCTTGGTATCAAAGAGCAGCTGATCTTCCCAGAAGTTGAGTACGATAAAGTTGACAAAGTAAGAGGTATGGACATTATCTTCGTTACAACAGCAAAAACTGATGAGGAAGCTCGTGAGTTACTGAAGCTGTTCAACATGCCTTTTGCGAAATAAGTAGAGGAACATTCCAAAGTTGACCGCCGGCTTCTTGCCGGGGTCAGCAGATCTGATATAGGAGGAACGATTCATGGCTAAGACAGCAATGAAAATCAAACAGCAGCGTCCAGCTAAGTTCTCCACAAGAGAGTACAGCCGCTGCAGAATTTGTGGACGTCCACATGCATACTTAAGAAAATACGGAATCTGCAGAATCTGCTTCCGTGAGTTAGCTTACAAAGGACAGATCCCGGGAGTTAAGAAAGCTTCCTGGTAAGCCGCTATTACAGGTAACACATAAATTTATTATATACACTATGACATGTAAAGTCTGAATATGAGGAGGAAACTAACATGACAATGAGCGATCCAATCGCAGATATGCTTACAAGAATCCGTAATGCAAACACTGCAAAACATGACACAGTAGATGTTCCGGCATCCAAAATGAAAATTGCAATTGCTAACATCCTTGTTGATGAGGGATACATTGCAAAATATGATTTAGTTGAAGATGGTGTTGCAAAAAACATCCATATCACACTGAAATATGGCGAAGACAAAAACGAGAAGATCATCACAGGTTTAAAGAGAATCTCTAAACCAGGTCTTCGTGTTTATGCTGGCAAGGATGAGCTTCCGAAGGTTCTTGGAGGACTTGGAATCGCAATCCTTTCCACTAATAAAGGTGTTATCACCGACAAAGAAGCTCGTAAACTTCAGGTAGGCGGCGAGGTTCTTGCATTTGTATGGTAAGCCTTTGGCCCCATATATTCAAGAAGTAGACGAAACACTGAAAACAGAGAGGTTCCAGTAACCTCTCCGATAATCTAAGTAAGGAGGACACATAGTATGTCACGTATCGGTAGACTTCCGGTTGCTATCCCGGCAGGAGTTGAAGTATCTGTTGCAGAAGGAAATGTAGTAACCGTAAAAGGACCAAAAGGAACACTTGAAAGAGCGCTTCCAACAGAAATGGAAATCAAAGTTGAAGATGGTCATGTAGTTGTTGCAAGACCAAACGACTTAAAGAAAATGAAAGCCCTTCACGGCTTAACCAGAAGCCTTATCCACAACATGGTTGTTGGTGTAAGCGAAGGTTATACAAAGACACTTGAAGTTAACGGTGTTGGTTACAGAGCAGCTAAGCAGGGTAAGAAGCTTACTTTAAACCTTGGATATTCTCACCCGGTAGAAATGGAAGATCCGGAAGGTATTGAGACCAAAGTTGACGGTAACAAGATTATCGTTTCCGGTATCAGCAAGGAAAAAGTTGGACAGTTTGCGGCTGAAATCAGAGATAAGAGAAGACCTGAGCCATATAAGGGCAAGGGAATCAAATATGAGACTGAGGTTATCAGACGTAAAGTTGGTAAGACTGGTAAGAAATAATTAAGGAGAGTGAGAAAATGGTTAATAAAGCATCTAGAGCGGAAATTCGCGAGAAAAAGCATAGAAGATTACGTCATCATTTAAATGGCACTGCAACAACTCCGCGTCTTGCAGTATTTCGTTCCAATAAACACATTTATGCACAGATTATCGATGACACCGTTGGAAAGACTTTAGTATCTGCTTCTACTCTTCAGAAAGACGTAAAAGCACAGCTTGAGAACACCGACGATGTTGCAGCAGCAGCATATCTTGGCACTGTAATCGGTAAGAAGGCAGTGGAAGCCGGCATCGAGGAAGTTGTTTTTGACAGAGGCGGATACATTTACCACGGTAAAGTAAAAGCACTGGCAGATGCAGCAAGAGAAGCTGGACTGAAATTCTAATAAGGAGGAGCGAAACACATGAAACGTAATCTTATTGATGCTAGTCAGTTAGAGTTAGAAGATAAAGTAGTATCAATCAAGCGTGTTACCAAGGTTGTTAAAGGTGGTCGTAACTTCCGTTTCACAGCTTTAGTTGTTGTAGGTGACGGCAATGGACACGTTGGTGCAGGACTTGGAAAGGCAGCCGAGATTCCGGAAGCAATCCGCAAAGGAAAAGAGGACGCTATTAAGAAATTAGTAACCGTAGCAAGAGATGAGAATGGTTCCATCACACATGACTTCGTAGGTTCTTACGGAAGCGCTTCCATGCTTCTTAAGAGAGCTCCGGAAGGTACTGGAGTTATCGCCGGCGGCCCGGCTCGTGCCGTTATCGAGTTAGCTGGTATCAAAAACATCCGTACAAAATGTATGGGATCCAGAAATAAGCAGAATGTTGTTCTTGCAACCATCGAAGGCTTAAGACAGTTAAAAACTCCGGAAGAAGTTGCAAAACTTCGTGGAAAATCTGTTGATGAGATTCTGGCTTAAGGAGGAATATTAAAATGGCAAATACATTAAAAGTTACTTTAGTAAAATCTCCGATTGGCGCAGTTCCGAAGCACAAACTTACTGTTAAGGCAATGGGTCTTACCAAAATGCACAAAACAGTTGAAATGCCAGACAATGCGGCAACAAGAGGAATGATTCAGCAGGTACAGCACCTGGTAAAAGTAGAAGAAGCATAATTACAAAAAGGAGGTGCCATAATGGAATTATCAAACTTAAGACCAGCAGAGGGTTCTAAGCACAGCGATAACTTCAGAAGAGGCCGTGGACATGGTTCAGGAAACGGCAAAACAGCCGGTAAAGGCCATAAAGGACAGTTAGCACGTTCCGGACACAAGAAACCGGGATTTGAAGGTGGACAGATGCCTTTATACAGACGTCTTCCTAAGAGAGGATTCACAAACAGAAACTCTAAAGAGATCATTGCTATCAATGTTGATGTTCTGAATCGTTTTGAGGACGGTGCAGAGGTAACAGTTGAGAGCTTACTCGCAAGCAGCGCTATTTCCAAAGCCGGCGACGGTGTTAAGATCCTTGGAAACGGCGAACTTACCAAGAAGCTTACAGTTAAGGTTAACGCTGTAAGTGAAACTGCAAAAGAGAAAATCGAAGCAGCAGGTGGTACAGTAGAGCTGATCTAATAGAGGTGATCAAATGTTTGAAACTCTCAAAAACGTTTTCAGAGTAAAAGAGATGAGACGTAAACTCCTCTATGTTATATGGATGATTCTTGTCATCCGTATTGGATCACAGCTTCCGGTTCCGGGAGTAGACAGCGATTTCTTTAAAGAGTGGTTTGCAAAAAACACCGGTGACGCATTTAACTTCTTTGATGCGTTCACCGGAGGCTCATTTACCCAGATGTCAATCTTTGCATTGAACATCACGCCATACATTACATCATCCATTATCATGCAGCTTCTTACCATTGCCATTCCGGCACTGGAAGAGATGCAGAGAGATGGAGAAGAGGGCAGAAAGAAAATTACTGCCATTACCCGTTATGTAACTGTTGGTCTTGCGTTGTTTGAGTCAGTAGCTATGGCAATCGGTTTCGGTCGCCAGGGCTTGATCCCGAATATGAATTTCTTCAAGGGCTTAACTGTAGTTGCTTGTCTCACAGCTGGTTCAGCCATGCTGATGTGGATCGGTGAGCGTATTACTGAGAAGGGTGTTGGAAATGGTATTTCCATCGTCCTGACTATTAATATTGTTTCCAGAATCCCAAGTGATTTATCTTTGCTTTATGAGAACTTCATCAAAGGTAAAACAATTGCGAAAGGACTGCTTGCAGGACTTATTATTCTTGCAATCATTGTTGTTATGGTCGTATTCGTACTGATCCTCAACGGTGCTGAGAGAAGAATTCCTGTTCAGTATTCCAGAAAGATGGTCGGCAGAAAACTGATGGGCGGTCAGACTACCAATATCCCGTTGAAGGTGAATACTGCTGGTGTTATCCCGGTTATCTTTGCTTCCTCAATTATGTCCTTCCCGGGCGTAATCGCACAGCTTGCAGGTAAAGCAAACGGAACTGGAATCGGCAGTGAGATCATCCGAGGATTATCATCCAATAACTGGTGTAATCCAAATCAGCTTCAGTATAGCTGGGGACTGCTTCTGTATATTGTATTATGCGTATTCTTCGCATATTTCTATACTTCCATCACATTCAACCCGTTGGAAGTAGCAGACAATATCAAAAAGCAGGGTGGTTTTATTCCTGGTATCCGTCCAGGAAAACCTACGTCAGACTATTTGACTAAAATCTTAAATTATATTATATTTATAGGTGCAGTAGGCCTGATTATCGTTGCGGTTATTCCGTTCTTCTTCAATGGAGTATTCGGAGCAAACGTATCCTTCGGCGGTACTTCCATCATCATTATTGTTGGAGTTATCCTGGAGACTGTGAAGCAGATCGAGTCACAGATGCTTGTCCGCAATTATAAAGGTTTCCTGAACAACTAAAAGAATAAAGGTTGTGGTGCTTATGCGTCACAGCCTTAATTCGTAGTATGAGAAAGTGGAGGGCTTTTTATGAGAATTATCATGTTAGGTGCACCAGGTGCAGGCAAAGGAACCCAGGCAAAGAAAATCGCTGAGAAATACAGCATTCCGCACATTTCCACAGGCGATATTTTCCGTGCCAATATCAAGAATGGCACAGAACTTGGAAAGAAAGCAAAAACTTATATGGATCAGGGTCTGCTTGTACCGGATGAACTTACGTGCGACCTTGTTGTGGACAGAATCCAGCAGCCGGATGCCAAGAACGGCTATGTACTGGATGGTTTCCCGAGAACCATTCCGCAGGCAGAGTGCCTTACCGATGCCTTAAGCAAGCTGGGAAGCAAGATCGACTATGCAATCGACGTTGATGTTCCGGATGAGAACATTGTAAAGCGTATGGGCGGAAGACGCGCATGCGTAAAATGCGGCGCAACCTATCACGTTGTATTCGCAGCTCCGAAGACAGAGGGCGTTTGCGATACATGCGGCGAAGAGCTTGTACTGCGTGATGATGACAAGCCGGAGACTGTACAGAAGCGTCTGAACGTATATCATGAGCAGACTCAGCCGCTTATCGATTACTATACCGGACAGGGCGTACTCAAAACTGTAGACGGTACCAAGAACCTGGATGAGGTATTTGGTGATATTGTTAAGATCCTTGGCGAATAGAATAGAGGATAAGAAGTAATGTCAGTTTCAATAAAAACAGCACAAGAAATTGAACTTATGAGGGAGTCTGGACATCTTCTGGAAAAGGTCCATGACGGACTGATCCCTTATATCAAACCGGGAATGAGCACCAAGGAGATCGACCGTATCGGTGAAGATATGATCCGCTCCATGGGATGCATTCCGAACTTTCTGAATTATGGAGGCTTTCCTGGCTCCTTCTGCATCAGCCTGAATGATGAAGTGGTCCACGGAATTCCTTCGGAGGACAAAATTATCCAGGATGGTGATCTGGTAAAGATCGATGCAGGTCTGATCTACAAAGGATATCATTCTGATGCGGCCCGTACTTATGCAGTCGGAGAAGTTTCCAAAGAAGCCAAGCAGCTTATGGACGTAACCAAGCAGTGCTTCTTTGAAGGAATAAAATTCGCGAAAGCAGGAAATCATCTCAATGATATTTCCAAGGCAATCGGCGCGTATGCGGCAAAATACCGTTATGGTATTGTACGAGATCTGGTAGGACATGGGATTGGTACCCATCTCCACGAGGATCCGCAGATTCCCAACTTCCCTCAGAAACGCAGGGGAGTGAAATTACTTCCAGGCATGACGCTTGCCATTGAGCCTATGATCAATATGGGCAGGGCAGATGTATGCTGGCTGGATGACGAATGGACAGTGGTGACCATGGATGGTTCCCTTTCCGCACATTATGAGAACACCATACTGATTACAGATGGCGAACCGGAGATTCTGACACTCACAAAGTTCTGATGCTTCAGGCACCAGACTTGAATCAGGGAAAGGATTCTGACCCTGACATCATTATATAAGGCGATACAGGAGGTATAAAATGTCAAAAGTAGATGTACTTGAAGTAGAAGGCACTGTTTTAGAGAAGCTGCCAAACGCAATGTTTAAAGTGGAACTTGAGAACAAGCATGTTGTACTTGCACACATCAGCGGCAAGCTGCGCATGAACTTTATCCGTATTCTTCCGGGAGACAAAGTAACAATGGAGCTTTCCCCATATGATCTTTCCAAGGGAAGAATCATCTGGAGAGATAAATAATCATTATTCGCTTATTCTTCTATAATAGAAAATGATTTTATAAAACGAAGCTCCTGCCTCTGTGAATCCCAGATTCCCGGATGTAGGAGTTTTTCTATTCGTTTCTCATCTTATGGGAGCGGATTTCCAAAAAGATGAAAAAAATTTGCAAATAAATAAAAAAACTGCTTGCATTTTGTAGACCATAATGCTACAATACAATGCGGACGCGCCTGTACCTATGTATAGCTGCGCCTAAACTGCAGATTTTAATGCTATATTTTACGGAAGGAGGATTTCCAGTGAAAGTAAGATCATCTGTAAAACCGATCTGCGAGAAATGCAAGGTCATTAAGAGAAAAGGTTCTATCAGAATTATCTGTGAGAATCCAAAACACAAACAGCGTCAGGGTTGATGAATCCGATTAGTTTGTGAATGCGGCTGTAGATGGAACACCCGGACGGGTTGTAACATCTGACAAATAATGAACTAAGCATGTATTGCCTAATACCGGAGGCAACGTTGGCCCGTTGGCCGCAAATTTCGGAAAGGCTGCGAATCGCCAAAAGCAGCTGGGTGTTTTACCGAGGCACCCCAATTAGGAACTAAAAAAGAAGAAAGAGTGCGTTAAGATGCACCCCATTTCACCTTGTATCTGATACAAGTGGTGTACAGGACGCAGGACTTTCAGTAAAGAAAATGGAGGAAACAGTACATGGCTCGTATAGCTGGTGTAGACTTACCAAGAGAGAAAAGAATTGAAATCGGTCTTACCTATATTTATGGTATCGGAAGACCAAGTGCAGACAAAATCCTTGCTCAGGCAAATGTAAATCCTGACACACGTGTCAGAGACCTGACTGATGATGAAGTTAAGAGACTTCAGGCTGTCATTGATGAGACAATGATGGTAGAAGGTGATCTTCGTAGAGAAATCGCCCTGAACATTAAGAGACTGCAGGAAATCGGATGCTACAGAGGAATCCGTCATCGTAAAGGACTTCCGGTTCGTGGTCAGAAGACTAAGACTAATGCAAGAACTCGCAAAGGTCCGAAGAGAACAGTAGCAAATAAGAAGAAATAATTCAGTATCCTAACTATAAATTTTAATTGATTAAGGAAAGCGTAGGTTAGTTTTAAAATGGCAAAAACAACTAAGAAAGCGACTACAAAACGTCGTGTCAAGAAAAACGTTGAACACGGACAGGCACATATCCAGTCTTCTTTTAACAACACAATTGTTACTCTGACTGACAACGAAGGAAATGCTCTTTCATGGGCAAGTGCCGGCGGTCTGGGATTTAGAGGTTCAAGGAAATCTACCCCTTATGCAGCACAGATGGCAGCTGAGACTGCAACAAAGGCTGCTTTAATTCATGGATTAAAAACAGTAGACGTAATGGTTAAAGGACCAGGATCAGGTCGTGAGGCTGCTATCCGTGCCCTTCAGGCATGCGGTCTTGAAGTAACAAGTATCCGTGACGTAACTCCGGTTCCGCACAACGGATGCCGTCCACCAAAACGTAGAAGAGTCTAATTGAATTAGGAGGTAAGCCAAGATGGCAGTAGATAGAACACCGGTCCTGAAAAGATGCAGATCCCTTGGAATGGATCCAATTTATTTAGGAATTGATAAAAAATCCACAAGACAGTTAAAACGTGCAAACCGTAAAGTATCTGAGTACGGTCTTCAGTTAAAAGAAAAACAGAAAGCTAAATTCATTTATGGCGTTCTGGAGAAACCTTTCCGTAACTACTACAAGAAAGCAGACAGAATGAAAGGTCAGACTGGTGAGAACCTGATGATCATGCTTGAGTCCAGACTTGACAATGTTCTTTTCCGTATGGGATTCGCAAGAACAAGAAAAGAAGCTCGTCAGATCGTTGACCACAAGCATGTTCTTGTAAACGGAAAATGCGTAAACATTCCTTCTTATCTTGTAAAAGCTGGTGACAGCATCGAGATCAAAGAGAAATGCAAAGGTTCTGAGAGATACAAAGGAATCCTGGAAGTAACAGGCGGAAGACTTGTTCCGAACTGGCTTGAGGCTGATCAGGAGAACCTTAAGGGCGTTGTTAAAGAGCTTCCTACAAGAGAAGAAATCGACGTTCCTGTAAATGAGATGCTTATCGTCGAGTTGTACTCCAAATAATGAGCCCTAATAATACCCTCAACATGTTGAATACCCAGAAGGAGGGAAACTTATAGTGTTTGATTTTAATAAACCAAAAATCGAAATTACCGAGATATCTGAAGATAAAAAATTTGGAAGATTCGTTGTAGAGCCTCTTGAGAGAGGTTACGGTACGACACTTGGCAATTCTCTTAGAAGAATTATGCTGTCCTCCCTGCCGGGAGCAGCAGTAAGCCAGGTTAAGATTGACGGTGTCCTTCACGAATTCAGCTCAATCCCGGGCGTGAAAGAAGACGTGACAGAGATCATCATGAATCTGAAGAGTCTTGCAATCAAGAATAACAGTGCTGACAATGAGCCGAAGACCGCATACATCGAGTGTGAGGGCAAAGGTGTTGTAACAGCTGCTGATATTCAGGCTGACCAGGATATCGAGATCATGAATCCGGATCAGGTAATCGCTACCTTAAACGGTGGTAAGGATTGCAGACTTGCAATGGAACTTACCATTACAAAAGGCCGCGGATATGTGAGTGCGGATAAGGGCAAATCTGATGACATGCCGATCGGCGTGATTGCAGTTGATGCGATCTACAGCCCGGTTGACAGAGTCAACATGGTCGTGCAGAATACACGTGTAGGACAGGTGACTGACTTTGATAAGCTGACACTTGATGTATACACAAACGGCACGCTGGATCCTGATGAGGCAGTAAGCCTTGCTGCTAAGGTATTAAGCGAGCATTTAAGCCTTTTCATTGACCTTTCCGAGAATGCGAAGACCGCTGAGGTTATGATCGAGAAAGAAGACAATGAGAAAGAAAAAGTTCTTGAAATGAGCATTGATGAACTTGAGCTCTCCGTACGTTCTTATAACTGTCTGAAGAGAGCTGGTATCAATACAGTTGAAGAGCTTTGCAACAAGACTTCCGACGACATGATGAAAGTACGTAACCTTGGACGTAAGTCTTTAGAGGAAGTACTTGCCAAGTTGAAAGAGCTGGGCTTACAGCTTCAGCCAACAGAGGAGTAAGAACCGCTGCATCGCAGTGATTGCAAAGACACTTCGTAAGCATATTACAGTGGGGATTTGCTAAGCAGCAGTCCAGTAAGACCGAACAAGCGTGGACTGCTGTCCCACAGATGGAGGAAAATTAAAATGGCAAAATATAGAAAATTAAGCAGAACAGCTGACCAGAGAAAAGCTCTGTTAAGAAACCAGGTAACAAACCTGTTATACAACGGCAAGATTGTTACAACAGAAGCGAAAGCAAAAGAGATCCGCAAAATCGCTGAGGGTCTTGTTGCTATGGCAGTTCGCGAGAAAGACAACTTTGAGACTGTTACTGTAACAGCTAAGGTTGCAAGAAAAGACGCTGAAGGCAAGAGAGTAAAAGAAGTTGTAGACGGAAAGAAGAAAACCGTATATGACGAAGTTGAGAAGCAGATCACAAAAGACGCTCCTTCCAGACTTCACGCTCGTCGTCAGATGATGAAAGTGTTCTACCCGGTTAAAGAAGTTCCGGCTAAGGGCGCTGGCAAGAAGAAAAACACTAAAGAAGTAGATATGGTTAAGAAAATGTTCGAGGAGATCGCACCAAAATACGCTAACCGTAACGGTGGATACACCAGAATCGTTAAGATTGGACAGCGTAAAGGTGATGGCGCTATGGAAGTGCTCATCGAGCTGGTTTAATCCGAAACTGAATTACTGATCATATTAAAAGAGATATTTACGTTTCGTAGATATCTCTTTTTTTCTATATGGAGGCATTCGTGAAAAGAATTATACTGTTGATCGAAATCCTTCTGGCAGCCTGCCTCTTTACAGGTTCTGTCCCATATGGGAATGCCAAAGAAGAAATTGCTGTGAATACGCCGGAATTTAACTGGGAAAATTACAATATCATAACCCACGCGCTGGGTGGCCTTGATGGCTACACTTATTTAAATTCCCGGGAAAGCTTTATCAACCATTACGACAAGGGCTGCCGTTTTTTTGAGGTGGATTTATCCCAGACCAGCGATGGAGTATGGGTATGCCGCCATAACTGGAAGGAACCTATGGGACAGTGGGAAGGGGACAAAAAGAAAGTACTTTCCGCAGAAGAATTTCTGAACACACCCATTTACGGGAAATATACGCCAATGTCCTTCGAAGACCTTCTGAAGCTCCTGGACGAATATCCGGATGCATTTGTGACCATAGATTCCAAACAGTATTCTGTGCGCAATTATCAGCGGACCCTGGAGGACTATGCACAGTACCGGGAAATTGCAATTAATGCAGGGCTGGAGCACACGCTGGGGCAGATCATCCCGGAGCTTTACAATTCTGCCATGTATTCCGGCACAACGCTTGTGTACAAGTTCCCGGCCTATCTCTATTCTCTGTGGCAGGAGTATTCCATAGAGGAGCTGAACGACATTGCTGATTTTTGTCAGGCTAACCAAATTCAGGCTGTCAGCCTGTACTGCGAGTATTGGTCTGAAGATGTGCAGAAAATTTTTGACGAACGGGACATTTTGGTATATATTTATACCATAAATGATGAAGAGAAAGCCAGAGAGTATGTGAAAGCAGGGGCAAAGGGCGTTTGCACAGATACCCTGATCTCAGAAAATCTGGAATAGCATTACTATTACAACGAACACAACACTTGAAAAAGGATTAGAATACACATGAATATAAGAACAATGGCAGCCGTATGTGCGGCGAAATCTGCAGGCTTTATCTGCAGGAAAATGGGACGCCAGGGTGTTACCTGGGCAGGCAAGATCGCACTGAAGATCAATCCCCATATTTTGGAAGACCTTTCCTCCCAGATCCGGGGCAAAATCTTCGTAACCTGCGGAACCAATGGAAAAACAACAACCAACAATATGCTTTGTGCGGCGTTGGAAAGGGAAGGCCAGAAGGTAGTGTGCAATCATACCGGCTCCAATATGCTGAACGGCGTTGTAGCGGCTTTTGTGCTTGCTGCCGGACCTACAGGCAGGCTGGATGCAGATTACGCCTGCATCGAGGTTGACGAGGCTTCCACAAGGCATGTATTCCCAGGCCTGAAGCCGGACTACATGCTTCTTACAAACCTGTTCCGTGATCAGCTGGATCGTTACGGGGAAATCGATATTACCATGAATATTCTGGAAGAGATGATCCGCACAGTGCCAAAGATGCAGGTCATCGTCAATGTTGATGATGCACTTTCCGCGTACCTTGCCATGGACAGCGGCAATCCGTACATTACCTATGGAATCAGCAAACCGGTCCAGAAAAGTGCCGCAAACGAGATCCGTGAGGGACGTTTCTGCAAGAAGTGCGGAGCCAAGCTGGAATACAGCTTTTACCATTACAGCCAGTTAGGGGATTATAAATGCCCGTCCTGCGGTTTTGCAAGACCGGCGATCCAGTATGATGCCCATGATGTAAAGGTAGGCGACCAGCTTTCCTTCCAGGTGGAGGACAAGCACCTTACAGCCAATTACAAGGGCTTTTACAATGTATACAATATTCTGGCTGCCTATGCAGGACTTCGCACTGCTGGTTTTTCCGGGGAGCATTTCCAGGATATGTTAAATGGGTTTAATCCGGAGAACGGCCGTATGGAGCAGTTCCGCATTAAGGGCACAGGGGTTATGCTGAACCTTGCCAAGAACCCGGCAGGCTTTAACCAGAATATTTCCGCAGTGATGCAGGATAAATCACCCAAGGATATTATTATTACCATTAACGACAATGCCCAGGACGGCACCGATATTTCCTGGCTCTGGGATGTGGACTTTGACCTTCTGGGAGATGAGAGCATCCATTCCATTACAGTCAGCGGAATCCGCTGCCAGGATATGCGCCTGCGTATGAAATATGTGGACATTCCGGTGCAGCTGGAGGCAGATGTGGAGACAGCCATCCGCAAGCGTATTGCAGACGGCGTGGGCAACCTATACGTGCTGGTAAACTACACTGCACTGTTTGGTACTCACAATATACTGAAGAAAATGGAGGGAGAAAAGGAATGAAGCTGACGATCGGACATTTATATCCGGATCTCCTGAACCTGTACGGAGACAGAGGAAACATTCAGTGCCTGATGAGACGCTGCCAGTGGCGCGGAATCGAGGCAGAGACAATTGCATTTGAGTTAGGCGACAAAATTGATTTTTCCAGACTGGACATTGTGCTTCTGGGCGGAGGCTCCGACAGGGAGCAGATGCTGGTCTGCGAGAAGCTCAAAGAGATCCAGCCGGATTTCAAGAAATATGTGGAGGACGGCGGCGTAGTTATCGCCATCTGCGGCGGCTATCAGCTTCTCGGCAAATACTACAAGACCGAACAGGGAACCATCACAGGCCTTGATCTGGTGGATCTTTATACCGAGCAGGGCGAGGGACGCCTGATCAGCAACATCGTGCTGAAAAGCGACCTTTTTGACATGCCCATCGTAGGCTTTGAGAACCACGGCGGAAGGACCTGCATCAACAACTGCAAGCCCCTTGGAAAAGTTCTGTACGGCTCCGGAAACGACGGCCAGACAGGCTATGAGGGCGTAGTTTATAAGAACGTGATCGGAACCTATCTTCACGGCCCGCTGCTTCCCAAGAACCCGCAGCTGGCAGACTGGCTGATCGCTCACGCGCTTGAGAAAAAGTATGGCAAAGCAGTGGAGCTTGCACCTCTTGATGACACAGAAGAGAAGGCTGCAAACGACTACGTATACCACAGATTTGTAAAAGAAAGCTGATTTTTCAGAAACATTCAGAAAAAGCAGACAGAAATATACACACAGATAAGAAATAAGGGGAACGATATGGCAAAATCAACGAATCAGAAAGCGAAAATCCTTTATCTTGAAAAAATTCTTCAGGGAACCGATGAGACCCATCCCTGCACCATGCAGGAAATCCTGGGCAGACTCCAGGAATATGGGATAAGTGCAGAAAGAAAAAGTATTTATGATGACATGGAAGTGCTTAGAAGCTTTGGCATGGACATTAAGTTCAAAAGAGGAAAGTCCACAGGTTATTATGTAACCGGACAAAAAGCAGCGACAGAAGCGCTGGCAGATGGTGTACGGGAAGAGCGCTCCCAGACTGCGGCAGTAGAAATTCCAGAAGCCGCAGATGCGGCAGAGATGCCTCCGGTACAGAAGAACTCCAGACCGGACTGGCTTCTCCCATTTTCCGATTCGGAGGATGACAAGCCGGTGAAGCTTCTTTACAGCAGCAAAAGAAAAGATGAGATCACAGAGGCTCTTGGAAACCGTGCCCAGTATAAAGAGAAGGAATCTGGTACTTTTACTGCAGCATTTTATGCAGAGGAGACTCCGCAGTTTTTCGGCTGGCTGGCAGGTCTGGGACGTGATGCGGTGATTGTGAAGCCCAAAAAGGCTGTGCAGGCATACCGGGATTATCTGAAGGGTATTTTGAAAGAATATAAATAACAGAAAGGACTTTTTATGAAAAGGCAAATCGCAGGAATTCTTACCGGACTTCTTGTTTGCAGTGCGTTCCTTGCCGGCTGCGGCAAAAATGAGGCCACCCAGGCAGTAAAGGAGAGCGTGGAAACAGAAAAAGAAGGAAACGGAGAATCTACAGAAGCAGAAGGAAAAGACCAGGACAAAAAATCCGATGCAGAAGAAACGGATGGCAGCACAGAGGAAAGCAGTGGAGAAGATCAGGCACCGGAAGTAGTTCTGGACAAGATTGGAATTTTGCTGCCAGAAGAGAGAAGTGATATGAACGGCAGTCTGGAGCGTGCAGAGCTGAAATCCCGTCTTGAGGAGAATGGTTATGACGCAGCCCTTTATTTCGCCAAAGAGGATGCAGATACCCAGATCAGCCAGATTCGGGAGCTGTTGCAGGATGAGAATCTGAAGGCACTTGTGATCTCACCTGTGGATCCCTATTCTTTATCTGATGTGCTTCAGGAGGCGTCTGATCAGTCTATTCCGGTCATTGATTATGATGATCTGATCATGGATACGGATAAGATCAAATATTATGTGACCTTTAATACCCGTGCCATTGGAAATGAGATTGGCAAAAACATTGTGAAGCAGGCAGAGCTGGATAAAGTCCGGGAGGACAGAGGCTGCCGCACCATTGAGTTTCTGATGGGCTCCCTGGATGACGATGCTTCCCTGTTTTTGTTTAACGGAATCATGGAGGTTTTGGGAGAATATGTGGAGGATGGCACATTGGTGTGCCGTTCCGGAAGAACTACCTTTGACCAGAATGGAATTGCGGATGAAAATACAGCTGATGCCATGACACAGCTGAATTCTGTGATCAGTGAATTCTATTCTCTGGAAAAGACACCGGATATTATCTGTACTGCTTCCGATGCTTTCGCCCTGGCTGCAATGGACATTCTGGAAAATGAGGAGATTTATCCGGGAGATGAGAACTGGCCTCTGATCACAGGGCTAAATGCAGATACAGACGCCGTGAAAAGCGTTGCAGAGGGCAAAATGGGATTTACTGTGATGATGGACAGAAGAGACCTTGCAGAGGCGTGTGCGACCCTTGTGGACACTTATCTGAAGGGCGATGACGTGGAAGTCAGCAATTACTCCCAGTATGACAACGGGGTGAAGATCATCGGCACTGTGACCTGTGACGGAAAACTGATCGACAAGGACAATTACCAGATTCTTGTGGACAATGGATTCTATCTGGCGGAGATGATTGCGCCGGAAGCTTCTCCTACACAGATCCCGGAAGCTTCGCCTACGCTGACACCGGAAGTTTCACCTGCACCGGAGGAAGTAAGCCCTACTCCTGCAGCAGAAGTAACGGGGGTTCCAGAAGCAAGTCCTGCGCCAGATAATAAGAAGACTACAGATGGGAAAAACGCGGCTCCTGCTTCAGGGGATGGTCCTGAGATTACAACCGAAGAAGTTCCGTCTGTGAAAGAAGAACATTTATAATAAAAATATCCTGTACAAATCACAACGCATTTGGTGACGAAGTGATTTGACAGGATATTTTTTCGTAATAGGAAATTCCGTTGGAATCTCCCATTACAGAAAGAGAGGTTTTTCCTAAAGATTTTATTCCCGGAAAGTCAGGGAATCATCTGTCATGGAATCGATGATGGCAAGAGATTCCAGACGAACGCCCATATCACGAATCTGCTGTCCGCCCTGCTGGAAACCTTTCTCGATTACAATTCCTGCTCCCTCAAGAGTGGCGCCTGACTTCTTCACAATATCGATCAGACCAAGAAGTGCACAGCCGTTGGCAAGAAAATCATCAATCAGAAGTACATGATCCTCAGGTCCAAGGAATTTCTTGGAAAGAATAACATCATATACCTTCTTATGAGTGAAGGACTCAATCTTGGTACAGTACATTTCACCGTCCAGATTCACACTCTGGGACTTCTTGGCGAATACTACCGGAACATGGAAATACTGGGCTGCAATACAGGCAATGCCGATACCGGAAGCCTCGATAGTAAGAATTTTGGTAATGGGACAATCTGAAAAACGTGCTTTAAATTCTTTTCCGATTTCATTAATCAGATCAATGTCCATCTGGTGATTGAGAAAGCTGTCTACTTTCAGGATATTACCTGGCTTCACAACGCCATCTTTCAGAATTCGATCTTTTAAAAGCTGCATGGCTCAATTCTCCTTTTCGATTTGCTTCGACTGATTTTAATATTTCTATGATACGACATTATTAGAAGAAGTGCAATTATTTTTGACAAAAAAATACAAAATATCTATAATAAACTTAATAATAGCTTAGGAGATGAAAATAAAATGAAAGAATATGAAGTAATTTGGGAAATTTTTAATAAGTGTCCAAGAAATCAGATGCGGGATGTATTTGTAGAAGAACTTGAACTGGAGAATCCGGAGGAATATGTAAAAGAAAAATTTAAAGGTGGGGAAGTATCCTATGAAAAAACAGTTCTTGATGACGGAACCCTTGTATTTGATATTCAGACATCGCAGATCAGGCAGAGATGCTCGTTTACAGAAATATAATTATATTTTTGAGAAATAGTGCATAATCAGTCAAACTATGATATAATAATAAAATGTGCTTCAAAGGAATACTGACAGGTGATTACAGGAGGATGACATGATCGAGGAGAGCAACCATACCCATACACATGAAGATGGGGAGACACATATTCATACCCATGTTCTGGAAGATGGCACTACAGTCACCCATTCCCACAAAGAACACGGACATCATCACAGTCATGCACAGACTAAGGCTGTATTAAACCGCCTTTCCAGAGCAATCGGACATATGGAATCCATTAAGCGTATGGTGGAGGATGGCCGCGACTGCAGCGAGGTTCTGATTCAGCTTTCCGCAGTGAAGTCTGCTATTAATAATACAGGCAAGATCATTTTACAGGATCATATTGAACACTGTATTGTAGATGCAGTAGAGCATGGTGATAAAGAAGCACTTAAGGAACTGGAACGTGCAATTGACAGATTTATGAAATAATATAGCTGGGAAGATACTGAACAGTTGCAAATAGATTCTGAAATATAAGGAAAAGGAGATATAGAAATGGCAAAAGAATGTGACAGCAAGACTTGTGACAAAACAAGCTGTGAAGGCTGCAGCAGCAAGAAAAATCCACAGAGCATGCAGGCTGCTATGAATGCATCCTCCAATGTTAAGCATGTGATCGGCATTGTAAGCGGTAAAGGTGGTGTTGGCAAATCCTTTGTTACAGCTTCTCTGGCAAACCAGATGGCAAAGAAAGGCTGCAAGGTAGGTATCCTGGATGCTGATATTACAGGACCGTCTATTCCGAAAATGTACGGACTGAAGGGTGCTGCCCAGGCAAATGACAGTGGCATTTTCCCAATGGAGACCAAAAACGGAATCAAGGTAATGTCTATTAACCTGCTTCTTCCAACTGAGGATACACCGGTTATCTGGAGAGGACCTATTCTTGGAAATATGGTAAAGCAGTTTTGGACAGATGTAATCTGGGGTGATGTAGATTATCTCTTTGTGGACATGCCTCCGGGAACTGGCGATGTTCCGCTGACTGTATTCCAGTCCCTTCCGATTGAGGGAATCGTGATTGTAACCTCTCCTCAGGATCTGGTAAGCATGATCGTGAAGAAGGCATACAATATGGCTGGAATGATGAATGTGCCGGTTTTAGGACTTGTGGAGAACTACAGCTATGTGAAATGTCCGGATTGCGGTAAGGAACTGAAGGTATTTGGTGAGAGCCACATTGATGAGATTGCAGCATCCTTAAATGTTCCGGTACTTGGCAAGATGCCAATTGACCCGGCCTATGCAGCCAAGGTAGATGAAGGCGCATTCGATGAGATTGATAACCCGTACATCGAGGCAGCAGAGGCTGTTATGCCTCAGTAAAGAAATGCGAAAGCTATAGCAAATAAAAAAGATTCTGTGTAGAAACAAGACGTAATCTCCTGTTTTTACCAGAATCTTTTTCTTTTATTTATTTCTTACTGCGGTAAGCCTCTGCCTCCCAATGTGTGATGAAATATGTAATATCATCTGTCATCTGCAGAGGACCGCCAAAGCTTTGGGCATATACAGCAAGCTTGATAGCATCTTTAGCCAGAAGCTGAGCCTTGGCAGCTTTGCCTTTATCATCCTCCATAATAAACGCACCGACATCCTGAACCAGAATTAATCTTGGTTCCTTATCGTTTTTGGTCATGAACGCATCCAGTGCTTCCTTCGCCTGATCTATGTTCTCAACAAATAAAGGATACGGGCCACAATATACAATGTGATCAGGAGTGAAAGGCTTCAGAAGCGGTGCAGCAGTCTCCTTATTTTTTACGAAGTTATCAGCTTCAGCAGCCGGAACAACCTCCACCGCATGTCCAAGTAACTGGGAAAGCTTCTGTGCAGCAGCTTCTTTTTCCGGTGTAACAGCATCGGTTACGTCGGCTGTTCTTTTTACCTGCTTTTCAAGCCTGGAGATCACGCTGTCAAATAAAACGCCAATCTCTTCTACTGTATTGGCGGCAACAAAAATACCATGATTCTGAAGCAGAAGAACCTGAACGTCTTTTCCGAATTCTTCTTTGTAAGCGTTCATCTTCTCATAGCAAATACGTGCAAGTGTGTATCCCGGTTTGCAGATGTCGATCCAGAGAACCTCGTTTCCAAGAAGCTGCCTGGAAAGTGTACTTGCGCCTTTACCACATGTCAGACCATTTACAAGTGTAGGATGAACATGCAGCACATAGGTGTAGGCAAATAAATTGTGAAGCAAGGCCTCTACACTTGGACGCTTTGTTTTATCCGCATCTGTTACTGCAGCCATTACATCTGCAAGATATGCAGCTTCACGCTCTGTGTCATTTCCCGGATATTCTGTTTTCATGATTTCATTGAGACGTGCACGGCTCATTTCCACAAATTCTTCTGCCTTGATTGTGGCAAGCTGTGTACCGGAGCCCTTTACATAAAGGGTGGTGTCATTCTTTACAGAAGTATTTCCGCCTCCTGCAAGAACATAAGCGGGATTGCTGCCGTAAGTGTTTGACATTTTTACTAAAGTTGAAAGATCCATAAGTTAAATACCTCCATATTGTTGCAATAATTTAACCAAAACTGCAAAGCTGTTATCTGGTTATATGCAAGTAGCAAAGCAGATTGTGAACATCTGCCTGACTATATTTATATTGTACATGATATAGCAGTATTTAGCTATCGAAATATGCTAAAAAACGGTATTTATTGCATTTTTGCAGAAAAATAGTCGAAAAACTTCTGTGCAGCCTGCGATAAAGGCAGGTTTTCGTGATATACCAGTGCCAATTGTCTGGGCGGCAGCTGTTGCTTTAAGGTAACCTGCATCAGGGAAGCCTCCTGTCCATGTAAAGAAGCCAGCATATAATCGGGAACACAGGCGATTCCCAGACCAATGCGGGCCAGATCAATAAGCAGATCATTGCTGTTAAGCTCAACCTCTGAAATCAGGTTCTGTTTGTGTGCTGCGAAAAACTGATGAAGATATTCGCTTGTTGTGCTTTTGGATGAAAGTGTGAGAAGAGGATATTCCATCAGCTTTTTTAGCTCAAGAGCCTTCCCTTCAAGGGGGAAAAAGTCCGGATTGGCGACAAAAATATCCTGAAATTCCTTTACCACCTGAACCTTCATATGCTGGATAAGCCGTGAGTTAGGTAAGTTACATACAATCAGATCTACCTGGCGATTTTCCAGAAGCTCCACGCAGCCGATGGAGGTGCTGTTTGTGACCTTGATCCGCACACCGGGATAATCCTGATGAAAGCGTTTCAGGTAATCAATCAGAAAATAACGGCAGATGGTATCGCTTGCCCCGATCCTCAGCTGTCCCTGAAGCTCATCTTCTGCAAGCAGCTGCGCTTCTCCCTGGGAAATCATTTCCAAAGCCGGCTTTACGTGCTGGAAAAGTATTTCGCCTTCCGGAGTAAGAGATACTTTTTTGGTACTTCGGTAAAACAGTTCCCGCCCCAGTTTTTTTTCCAGAGCCTTGATTCCCTGGCTTACTGCAGACTGGGAAATAAAAAGCTGGCGGGAGGCCTCAGAAAAGCTTAATGTAGTGGCTACGTAGTAAAAGCACTTATATAATTCAAGATTGACATCCATGTATGAAATCTCCGAATCCATTAAAGAGTATTGTACACCTTGCAAACTGAAAAATAATAAGTTAAATTAATAAATAATATAAGATATATTAATTTTACTTATGATAAAAGCTATGATACTATAATAAGTGACGATGTGCAAGAGCGGATTTTTTACGGGCTCTGGCACCTGATGATATTTTATATTCACGAAAGGAGTTTTCCAATGAGTAACGTAAGACGAGTATACGTAGAAAAGAAACCATCCTTTGCCGTAAAAGCCAAAGAACTAAAGCATGAGATCAGTTCTTATCTGGGCATTAAGACTGTAACAAATGTGCGGGAACTGATCCGCTATGATGTTGAGAATATTTCCGATGATGTATTTGAAAAAGCATGCCATACAGTATTTGCTGAGCCTCCGGTAGATGATCTTTACCTGGAGAAATTTGAGGCAGCAGACGGCACCCGTATTTTTTCTGTAGAGTTCCTTCCGGGACAGTTCGACCAGAGAGCAGATTCTGCGGTACAGTGCGTCCAGTTCTTAGACGAGAACGCACAGCCGATCATCCGCTCTGCTACCACCTACGTGATCGAGGGTGACATTACAGAGGAAGAGTTTGAGGCAATCAAGAGCCACTGCATCAACCCGGTAGATTCCCGTGAGACCGGACTTGAGAAGCCGGAGACACTGGTTGCAGAGTTCAAGGATCCGGAAGATGTGAAGATCTTCGACGGCTTCCGCGATATGGAGGAGGCTCCTTTAAAAGAGCTTTACAGTTCCCTAAACCTTGCAATGACCTTCAAGGATTTCCTTCACATTCAGAACTATTTCAAAAACGAGGAGAAGCGTGATCCGTCCATGACAGAGATCCGTGTGCTGGATACCTACTGGTCCGACCACTGCCGTCACACCACTTTCTCTACAGAACTTACAGATGTAAAATTTGACGAGGGCGATTACAAAGCTCCTATCGTGGATACTTATCACAAATATCTTGCTGACAGAGAAGTCCTTTATAAAGGACGGGACGATAAATTCGTGTGCCTGATGGACCTTGCCCTTATGGCCATGAAAAAGCTGAAATCCGAAGGCAAGCTTCAGGATCAGGAAGAGTCCGATGAGATCAACGCCTGCAGTATTGTAGTTCCTGTTGATGTAAATGGAGAAGAAGAGGAATGGCTGATCAACTTTAAGAATGAGACACATAACCATCCTACTGAAATTGAGCCGTTTGGTGGTGCAGCTACCTGTCTTGGCGGTGCTATCCGAGATCCGCTTTCAGGACGTACCTATGTATATCAGGCAATGCGTGTAACCGGAGCAGCAGATCCTACTGTTTCCGTGAAAGAAACGCTCAAGGGCAAGCTGCCTCAGAAGAAGCTGGTTCGCGGTGCTGCTCATGGATACAGCTCCTATGGTAACCAGATCGGTCTTGCTACAGGCTATGTAAAAGAAATCTATCATCCGAACTACGTTGCGAAACGTATGGAAATCGGTGCTGTTATGGGTGCTGCTCCAAGACGCGCAGTTATCCGTGAGAACTCTGATCCGGGAGATATTATCATCCTCCTTGGCGGACGTACAGGACGTGACGGTATCGGTGGTGCTACCGGTTCCTCCAAGGTACATACAGAGGCTTCTATTGAAGTCTGCGGTGCTGAGGTACAGAAAGGAAACGCACCTACAGAACGTAAGATCCAGCGTATGTTCCGTCGTGAGGAAGTTAGCCATATCATTAAGAAATGTAATGACTTTGGTGCAGGCGGTGTATCCGTAGCAATCGGAGAGCTGGCACCCGGACTTCAGATCGACCTTGATAAGGTTCCGAAGAAATACGCAGGCCTTGACGGCACTGAGATCGCTATTTCCGAATCCCAGGAGCGTATGGCTGTTGTGGTTGCACCAGAGGATGTAGACAAATTCCTTGGCTTTGCAAATGAAGAGAACTTAGAGGCGGTTCCGGTTGCAGTGGTAACCAAAGAGCCAAGACTGGTACTTTCCTGGAGAGGAAAAGAAGTTGTCAATATTTCCCGTGCATTCCTTGACACCAACGGTGCCCATCAGGAGACAACCGTAGAGGTGGAGATTCCCAATAAAGAGGGCAACCTTTTTGAGGAGCGTCCGGACGTAGCAGATGTGAAGGAAAAATGGCTTTCCACACTTGCAGACCTGAATGTATGCTCCCAGAAAGGCCTTGTAGAGATGTTCGACAGTTCTATTGGTGCAGGAAGCGTGCTTATGCCTTATGGCGGTAAAAACCAGCTTACAGAGACTCAGGCAATGGTTGCCAAGGTACCTGTACAGAACGGAACTACAAATACTGTAACCATGATGAGCTATGGTTTTGATCCATATTTATCCTCCTGGAGCCCATACCATGGAGCTGCCTATGCAGTGACGGAATCTGTTGCAAGAATTGTGGCAGCAGGCGGCGATTATAAGAAAATCCGTTTTACCTTCCAGGAATATTTCCGTCGTATGACAGAAGATCCAAAGAGATGGAGCCAGCCTTTTGCAGCACTTCTTGGTGCTTATGCAGCGCAGATGGGCTTTGGCCTTCCATCTATCGGAGGCAAGGACAGTATGTCCGGAACCTTCAATGATATTGATGTTCCGCCGACACTGGTTTCCTTTGCAGTGGATGTTGCCAAGCTTCAGGATGTGATTACACCTGAACTGAAGAAAGCCGGTAACAAACTGGTATGGCTTCGTGCACCAAAGGATCAGTACGATTTACCGGATTATGCAGGTATTATGGATCAGTATGAAAAGCTTCATAATGACATACAGGCAGGAAAGGTTGTTTCTGCTTATGCACTTGACCGTCATGGTATTGCAGCAGCTGTTGGCAAAATGGCATTCGGTAATGCAATGGGTGTAAAGATCGAGCATAATCTGGATCCGAGAGATTTCTTTGCTCCTGGTTTCGGTGATCTGGTTCTGGAGGTTCCGGCTGAAAAGGTTGGAGAGCTTTCCATTACTTACACTGTAATCGGTGAGGTAACAGCTGATGGTAAATTCTCCTATGGAAATGTGGAGATTACTTTGGCAGAGGCATACAATGCATGGACAGGCACTCTGGAGAAAGTATTTAAGACTGTTTCAGGAGAGACAAACGATGGCCCGAAAGCAATTTGGGTGAAACCGGAAGAGGAAGAAGCAACCTATGAGAACGGTGTTTACAATACAAAGAAGATCTACGTATGCAAGCATAAAGTAGCAAAACCTCGTGTATTCATTCCGGTATTCCCGGGAACCAACTGCGAATACGACAGCACCCGTGCTTTTGAGAGAGCAGGCGCTGAGGTTGATGTTAAGGTATTTAAGAATTTAAGTGCAGAAGATATCCGCGATTCTGTGGAGATCTTTGAGAAGTCTATTGACCAGGCACAGATGATCATGTTCCCAGGCGGCTTCTCTGCCGGTGATGAGCCGGATGGATCCGCTAAGTTCTTTGCAACCGCTTTCCAGAATGCAAAGATCAAAGAGGCGGTTATGAAGCTGTTAAATGAGAGAGACGGTCTTGCACTTGGTATCTGTAACGGATTCCAGGCACTGATCAAGCTGGGACTTGTTCCGTACGGTGAGATCTGCGGACAGAAGGAGGATTCTCCGACACTGACCTACAACACCATCGGACGCCATATTTCCAAGATGGTTTACACCAAGGTAGTAAGCAACAAATCACCATGGCTGCAGAAAGCTGCTCTTGGCGGTGTATACTGCAACCCGGCTTCTCACGGTGAGGGACGTTTTGTAGCAAATGATGAGTGGCTTGCAAAGCTTCTTGCAAATGGTCAGGTGGCTACACAGTATGTAAATCCAAATGGAGATCTGGATCAGTCTGAAGAGTCCAATATCAATGGTTCTACCTACAACATCGAGGGTATTACAAGCCCGGATGGACGTGTTCTTGGTAAGATGGCTCACAGTGAGCGTCGTGACAATGGTGTTGCTATCAATATTTACGGACAGCAGGATATTCAGATCTTTGAGTCCGGTGTTGAGTACTTTAAATAATGTGCAAACACGCTCTAAGATGAATAAGTTATAGGGAAAAGGAGCTGGCAGCTGTAATGTAGATTACAGGTGCCGGCTCCTTTCAATTCGATTGGGGAATTTAGTGAATCAAGGCGGACGCGTTCCCCCAGGTGTGCCGGGGCAGCCAATGACGAATTTCGGGATTTGGCTCCGTCGCCTATTGACAGGTGGGGAAGCAAACTCGCCCTATCGGGCTCAAACAGTGCATCCCCACCTGTCGCTTACTCACCAAATTCCCGAAATTCGCCAACCGTCTGTCCCGGCACACCTGGGGGAACGCTGGCTATTGAAAGCTGTTCCTGCGATCTGCACGCCCCACTTTGCGGTATATTTTGCCCGAATTCAGTTGCCGTAGCTCGCTACGGCACCCTCATCCGGACAAAATCTCCCACAAATTGTGACGCACATCTTGCAGAAAGCCTTTTTCAAACACGCTCTAGGAGTAACAGGTGTCCAGAGGCTGTGTATTGCTGGAATTCCCTTAGTGCCGGTCAACAAGCATCGGGTTTGCACTTGGAAACAGCAGAATTTCAGAGTACGTCTATCGGCCAGGAGTCCCTCCCAACGCCAGTGAAGAAGTATCGTTTTAGCACATTCGCCTTACCAGTAACCAGTGAGTTCGCAATGTATATTCGTGAGCAGGTCATTTCAGGAGCGCTCTTAACGGAGACGAGATCCATGTCTTACGTAGACTTAGCCGAGAGGGCTCTCCCGAGCGGCTTAGTCGCAGTTAGACATTAGCTCGGCGGAGTGTTGCGACGACCTGCGATGAATATACATTGCGAACTCACGTCCTGGTAACAACTGCTTCACTAAGTCCCCCTTTAGCGAAAAATTTAATTCCATGAAATATTCCCCCACCCTTTTCCATCTAATGTATGTAAAAGGAAAAAGCAATAAATTTCGTGTACTGCAGAACACAAAAAAAGGAGCGAAAGAACCTTATGGAAAATTTGGTGAAAAAGGCAAAATCCGGAGATTCGAATGCGTTTTCCCAACTCATCAGGATGAACACCCAGAGCATGTACAAGGTCGCCTGGGCCTATCTGAAAAATGATGAGGATGTGGCAGATGCCATTTCGGAAACCATTTTAAATTGCTATGAAAAGCTTTCCACTTTGAAAAAGGATTCCTATTTCAAAACCTGGATGATCCGGATTCTTATTAATAACTGCAATGAAATGCTGCGACACAAAGGACGGGTATTTCCTGCTGTAGAGATGGAAGAGGGAACCTTTGAGGAACCAGGGTATCTGGACTGCGAGTGGAAGGAAATCCTGGCGTCACTGGACGAAAAATACAAGACAGTGATTCTTTTGTATTACAGCAAGGCACTTAGTGTAAAGGAGATTGCAGCACTTCTGGGAATCAGTCAGAATACAGTGCTGACAAGACTTTCACGTGCAAGAAAGCAGCTTCGCGCAGAGTATGAAGGAGGGTACATTCATGGATGATAAACTGTTTGATATTTTTTCAGAAGAGACAACTGTACCAAAATGTGTACTGGATAGAATTGATGAGACATTGGACACGCTGGAAAGGACAGAAGATAAAAAGAAAGAAACAAGAAGCACAGGGGGACGAACCAACAGGAAAAACTGGAAGCGCAGCCTGATCCTTTCCTTTGCAGCTGTGATGGCATTTGGGGCCACCGTTTTTGCAGCTGAGAAATATATAGGGATTTCCAGTTTCTTTAGCAATGGAGGTGCCAAGCTGTCCAAGGAAGCCCAGGCCCTGATTGAAAATGAACCGGTACAGCAAGAGGATGGGGAGTCCATTCTTACCTTTACAGTCAAAGAAGCTTTGTGTGATAAGAACAGTGTCCAGATCGTGGTAGAAGCAGCTGCAAAGGAGCGTGGAAAATATTTCCTTGTAGGAGAGGATTCCAGTTACGACGATCCTGTAAGCAATCTTGGAATTGACAGTGATCAAACTATAGAAGAATATGCGGGAGAAAAAGGGCTTACAGTGGTAAGGGTGAACGCGCACTTTGAATTCGGGGAGGAACTTGGAATCAGCAGTGCATCCGGTGATTTTTGCTCCCGGGAGGACGATGTTCTGATGATCTATTCTTCCGCAGTAAAAGGGAACCAGAGCAGCAATCTTACGGTTTCCTGTGTGGGAGTAGCTGTGCTCCCGGATGCCAAAAGCGTGGATGATGTGATGCGGACAAACATTACTTTCCAGCTGGAAGATAAGAGCCAGGGAAGAACGGTTACTTATGTGCCGAAAAATGCAGAAGACGGCATTATTACGGCTGATGGAAAGATGAAAATCCTGTCTGTGGAAGTGGAAGAATCCGAAATTGGAGAATATGCAGCTATTCATTATATGGTGCTGGGGGATGCTTCCAATATCGCACTGGATGTGACAGACGCAAATGGAAACCTCTGGAATATGACCAGTGTTGGTGGTAGTGCTGAAACTACACAAAACACAAAAGAGGGTGTATGGAAGATTATGTATGAGAAAACAGATCTGCCGGATGAAATTGGCATCCGGGCATATGATTACGAAAATTCCATTGCCTATGAGCCGGTTATGCTGCAGATGTCTTGAAAAGCAGTGAGATAGTGGATTAGAGTGTGCTTGAGAAGGAAAAAGGGACTGGCTGACAGGTGGCCAGTCCTATTTATGCTTTGATCGCAGCAGCCACTTCTGATCAATTTTTCTTACTTCATTGTCAGGAAAACGAATGTGCAGTCTGACGGAATTTGGAAGCTGAATTACTTCTTCCACAATGCCTTCGCCAAATTTCGGATGTGCTACCACATCATTGACCTGAAATTTGATTTCGCTGTGCCTGGTACTCTGGTAAGCCTGTTCCCGGCGGTAAGTGTCACGAATCTGAACTGTTTTATCGTGAATTGGATTTTTTAGCGCCTTGTCATAATCGTGCTTTAACAGGCTTTCTCCGATTTTATAATAAGGGGTTGGTGCGGCGCCTACAAGTGAACAGCAGTATTTCCAGGCACTTCCGTGCTTGCCGGACTGCCAGTTATACTGTGCAGGGATTTTCATATTGTATTGCATATAATGGGCGTATTCGTGTTTGTAGAGATCCAGACGGTCTTCTTTAGAGAGTGGCTTTTTTACTGCATAGCCGATGAACAGCAGGGAAAAATAAAAGCTTTCCTTCTCGTGGGCAGAAGCCGGTGTATAAGAGCCAAGTAAAGCTTCATCGTAGCCGAAGCGAATGGGTACAGAAGCTCCCCGAAGACCAAACTTGCGGTCAAGGGTCTGGAACAAAGCACGAATCTGTGCTTCGTGGATTGTTGTTTCATTATCAAGAAGTTTACGTATGGATGGATCAATGTTCATGCAGATACTCCTTTATATATTGAAAGTATAAACTACAGGTATAATTTGTAAGTCAGAGCCTTTTTCAGACACGCTCTAATAATAAAGCAAAAAAATAGATGCTGCAATTCGCAACATCTATAGTAGCGAGAGGGGGATTCGAACCCTCGACACCGCGGGTATGAACCGCGTGCTCTAGCCAACTGAGCTATCTCGCCATATTCAGTTTAAAAAGATTTGCTGAAAAGTCTGTGCGTATAAAAGACTATCAGCAAAGTAGCGAGAGGGGGATTCGAACCCTCGACACCGCGGGTATGAACCGCGTGCTCTAGCCAACTGAGCTATCTCGCCATATTAATTTCATAAGTATGGGGCCTATAGGGCTCGAACCTATGACCCTCTGCTTGTAAGGCAGATGCTCTCCCAGCTGAGCTAAGACCCCATATACAATCTGTGAAGATTTATCTCTCTTCCGCAGCTCGCTTTGCTATTATACTATCAACTGTCGCAAATTGTCAACAGCTTTTTTTAAAAAAGTTGAAATTTTTTTGAAAGTTTTTTCGAATACAAAATAAGCCTTTTATTTTGGGTCCTTATTTGCAAAGGGAATATGCAAACAAGGCAAGCTAGGTTCTTTTCAAAATCAAGTTAAGTGTTATACTGTGCTTGTAAACAAAAAGCCGGGGACCATAATTGCGACCAGCCTTCTGATTCCGGAGTTTTTTCAAACCGGCTCTGAAGAAGGAAAGATTGGCGATACGAGAAAAGGAGAAGATGGTATGAAGATTTTAGATTCCAAATTTATGAAGGGCTTTATTAAAATGGCAGACGATGGTTTCCAGCAGGGCTGGCACGAGAGAAACGGCGGAAACTTAAGCTATCGTCTGAAAAATGAGGAAGTAGAAATGATCCGCCCCCGTCTGAATGCACCGGGAGAGTGGCAGCCAATCGGCACAGAGGTGCCGGGACTTGCAGGAGAGTTTTTCCTGGTAACCGGAAGCGGCAAATATTTCCGAAATATAGCAGTAGACCCGGAAGCATGCCTGGCTATTATCGAGCTGGACGACAAGGGCGTTAATTACAGAATCCGCTGGGGCCTTGTAGAAGGCGGCCGCCCAACCAGTGAGCTTCCCACCCACCTGATGAACCACGAAGTAAAGAAAAAGCTGACAAATGGAAAGCATCGTGTTATTTATCACGCACATACCACAAACACCATTGCGCTTACCTTTGTGCTTCCTCTGGATGACAAGGTATTTACAAGAGAGCTGTGGGAGTCTGCGACAGAGTGCCCGGTAGTTTTCCCAGATGGTGTAGGCGTTGTTGGCTGGATGGTGCCAGGCGGAAGAGAGATCGCAATAAAGACTGCAGAGCTGATGAAAAAATATGATGTTGTCATCTGGGCACATCACGGAATGTTCTGCTCCGGAGAGGACTTTGACCTGACCTTTGGTCTTCTTCACACAGTAGAGAAGTCCGCTGAGATCCTGGTAAAGGTAATGTCCATGGCTCCACGTAAGCTGCAGACCATCACACCAGATGATTTCCGGGCAGTAGCAAAAGATTTCCACGTAACTCTGCCGGAAGAATTCCTTTACGAAAAAGAGCAGTAAATCCATATAAGACCTGTCTGAGGCAAGCTTCAATGCTCCTTTGGACAGGTTTTTTATTTGCAAAAAATTGTAAAAGATATAAAAATACTTGACAATTAATTTTTTCTGTGCTATTTTATATAAAAATTCAATTTAGCAGACTAAACCGTTGAAGCGGGGATAAAGATGATCGTGCACCCACAGAGAGTCCGGGAGGCTGAGAGCCGGATGGTAATGCAGTTTATCAAATGGGCCGCTGAGGGCGCATTGAAAGGCGGACAGGAAGCAGAACAGGGCAGACTTAGAAATGGCCAAGAGAGTTTTGCATCAGATGCCAAGTAGCGTGCGACGTAAGACATACGTCAGTTGTCAGGAGTATGATAGTATTCCGTTAAGAGCACGATTGATTGATCGTGAATCAAGGTGGCACCGCGGGTGAGTATATTATGGGACCCGTCCTTGACAGACTTAGAAGTTCTGTCAAGGACGGGTCTTTTCTATTGTCACATTAGTATATACGGAGGTGTTAAAAGATGTATCCAACATTTGACGAGATCAGAGAAATGGCAGCAGCAGGAACCTACAAAAGAATTCCGGTCTGCAAAGAGTTGTACGCAGACAGCTACACCCCGGTGGAGATGATGCGGATCCTTCACAAAGCCAGTCATCACTGCTATCTGCTGGAAAGTGCCAGCCAGAATGAGGTATGGGGCAGATATTCCTTTCTGGGATATGATCCTTCCATGGAAATTACCTGCACAGACGGTACCTTAAGAATCCGCAGAACAAAAGAAGCAATGGAAGCCGGGGAAAACGGAACAGACAGTTCTGTGGAGGAAATCCGGCAGGTCACTCATCCAGGCGATGCCATCCGTGAGATCATCGAAAAATACAAAAGCCCGGTCATGGAAAATATGCCGGCATTCACGGGCGGCCTGGTAGGATATTTTTCCTACGACTACATTAAATACAGCGAGCCAAAGCTGAACTTAAAGGACGAAGAACAGCAGGACTTCCGGGACCTGGATCTGATGCTTTTCAACGATGTCATTGCTTTTGACCATTATCGCCAGAAGGTGCTTCTGATCACAGGCGTTATGACCGATAATCTGGAAGAATCCTACCAAAAAGCAGCTGACAAGTTAGAAGAGATGACCCGCCTGATCCAAAAAGGAAAAAAGAAGGTTTTCCCGCCTATTCAGCTGAAGTCCGAAATAAAGCCCCAGTTCCCAAAGGAAAAGTACTGTGACATGGTGGAAAAAGCCAGGCATTATATCCATGAGGGGGATATCTTCCAGGTAGTTCTTTCCAATCCTATGAGAGCGAAAGCAGAAGGAAGCTTATTTGACACCTACAGAGTGCTGCGTGCAACCAATCCATCCCCCTATATGTTCTATTTTTCCAGCGATGATATTGAGATCGCCGGAGCTTCCCCGGAGACACTGGTGAAGCTGGAATATGGAAACTTAAGCACCTTCCCTCTTGCTGGAACAAGACCCCGCGGAAAAAATGCAGAAGAGGATAGGGCCCTTGAGGCAGACCTCCTTCAGGATGAAAAAGAGCTGGCAGAGCACAATATGCTGGTGGATCTTGGAAGAAATGACATTGGAAAGATCAGTAAGCTTGGCAGCGTGAAGGTGGAAAAATACCTGACCGTGGAACGATATTCCTGTGTGATGCATCTTGGTTCTACCGTAACAGGCGTTATCAAAGAAGGAAAAGATGCCATTGATGCAGTGGATGCTGTTTTACCGGCAGGAACCCTTTCAGGAGCGCCAAAGTTCCGTGCCTGCCAGATCATACAGGAATTAGAGCAAAGCAAACGAGGAATTTACGGCGGAGCCATTGGATACGTGGATTTCACAGGAAACCTGGATGTGTGCATTGCGATTCGTCTGGTTTATAAAAAGAAGGATGAGATCTGTATCCGTTCCGGCGCCGGAATCGTAGCAGACAGCGTACCGGAAAAAGAATTTGAAGAGTGCCAGAATAAGGCAAGAGCAGTGGTAAGGGCCATCAGCCAGGCAGAGGAGGGATTGGAATGATTTTACTAATTGATAATTACGACAGCTTTTCCTATAACCTGTATCAGCTGATCGGATCTGTAAATCCAGATGTGCAGGTGGTAAGAAACGATGCGGTTTCCCTTGAGGAGATTGAAAAGATGGCACCGGAAGCCATCGTGCTTTCCCCGGGACCGGGAAGACCGGAGGATGCAGGAATCTGTATTCCTGTAATAAAAGAGTTTGCAGGCAAAATCCCAATTCTGGGCGTGTGCCTTGGCCATCAGAGCATCTGCGAAGCATTTGGCGGCGTTGTCTCTTACGCAAAGGAATTAAAGCACGGCAAGCAGGATGAGATGATCCGTACTTGTGACAGTGTCCTTCTAAATGGACTGCCAGAACGGTTCCAGGCAGCCAGATATCACTCCCTTGCGGCAAGGGAAGAAACCCTTCCAAAGGAACTGATCGTGACTGCCAAGTCAGAGGATGGAGAAATCATGGCAGTAGAACATAAAGATTATCCGGTATACGGCGTGCAATTCCATCCGGAATCTGTTATGACCCCGGACGGAAAAAAGATGATAGAGAATTTCTTGAAAGGAGCAGAAAAATGATCAGAGAAAGCATTATCAAATTATCCAAAAAACAGGACTTAACATATCAGGAAGCAGAAGAGGTTATGGATGAGATTATGAGCGGAAAAGCAACTCCGGTTCAGATGTCCGCTTATCTGACTGCATTAGCATTAAAAGGTGAGACCATCGACGAGATTACAGCATCCGCAGCAGGCATGAGAGCACACTGCATTAAGCTGCTCCATGACATGGATGTGCTGGAAATCGTGGGAACAGGCGGAGACGGATCCAATTCTTTTAATATTTCCACAACTGCTTCCCTGGTGATCTCAGCAGGCGGCGTACCGGTAGCAAAACACGGAAACCGTGCCGCTTCCTCCAAATCCGGTGCTGCGGATGTGTTAGAAGCACTTGGTGTAAAGATCACCATTCCGCCGGAAAAAAGCCAGGAACTTCTGGAAAAAATCGGGATCTGTTTCCTGTTTGCCCAGAATTACCACATTGCAATGAAGTATGTAGCACCGATCCGTAAAGAGCTGGGAATCCGCACCGTATTTAATATTCTTGGACCTCTCAGCAACCCGGCTGGCGCCAATATGGAGCTGATGGGTGTTTATGATGAGGCTCTTGTACAGCCGCTGGCACAGGTTATGGCAAACTTAGGCGTGACAAGAGGAATGGTCGTATTTGGACAGGACAGCTTAGATGAGATCTCTATGAGCGCACCTACTTCTGTATGCGAAATTAAGGATGGAAAATTTACTTCCTATGTATTGACTCCAGAGCAGTTCGGGTATAAGCGCTGCCAAAAAGAAGAACTTCAGGGAGGAACCCCACAGGAAAACGCCGCAATCACAAGAGCAATTCTGGAAGGCCAGGAGACTGGGGCAAAACGCCAGGCAGTCTGCCTGAATGCTGGTGCAGCACTTTATATTGCAGGAAAGGCAGATGATCTTGCTTCCGGAGTGAAGCTGGCAGAAGAGCTGATCGACAGCGGCGCAGCCTTGAAGAAGCTGGAAGAGTTTATTGAAATGAGCAATATGGAATAACATAATAGAGAAAGATTTTATAACAAAAATGATAAAATAAAACAGCAGTAGGAGATATCATGAGTATTTTAACGGAAATAGCAGCACGAACCAGGGGACGGATTGAAGAAGAGAAATTTAAGGTTCCAACAAGGGTCCTGATGTCACAGCTGGATTCGGAACTGGCGAAGCATGCAATGGAGAAGCAGAGTTTTCTGGATGCTTTAAGAAAGCCGGGAATGTCTTATATCTGCGAGGTGAAAAAGGCGTCCCCCTCCAAAGGGCTGATCGCGCCGGATTTTCCTTATCTGAATATTGCAAAAGAGTATGAGGCAGCAGGTGCTTCCGCAATTTCCTGCCTTACAGAACCCTTTTATTTTCAGGGATCTGACAGGTATCTGCAGGAGATTGCAGGGAATGTGAACATTCCGGTGCTTCGCAAGGACTTTACGGTAGATGAGTATATGATCTACCAGGCCAAGGCTTTTGGTGCTTCAGCTGTGCTTCTGATCTGTGCCATTCTGGATAATGTACAGCTGAAAGCTTTTGGAGAACTGGCGCAGGATCTGGGACTGGATGCCCTGGTGGAAGCCCATGATGAGTGGGAAGTAGACAGGGCGCTGAATCTTGAGGCGAAGATCGTGGGAGTCAATAACCGGAATCTTCATGATTTTACCGTAGATATGGAAAACAGCGTGCGGCTTCGAAAGATGGCACCGGAGAATACAGTATTTGTCTCAGAAAGCGGAATTAAAACATCTAAGGATATTCGTATTTTGTACCAGAATAGAGTGGACGCCGTACTCATCGGCGAAAACCTTATGCGAAGCCCGGATAAGAAGGCAGCGCTTGAGGAACTGAATAAAGACATTGTTTAAAAAGTGAAAAGGAATAGAACAATATGGCAAAATTAAAAATCTGCGGACTGACATGTGAGGCAGATGTTGCAGCAGTAAATAAGGTAAAGCCAGACTTCGCAGGATTCGTAATAGAGGTACCGGGAAGACGCCGGAGCGTTACACCAGAACAGGTGAAAGTCCTGGTTAAGGGACTGAATGAAGAGACCCTTCCGATAGGCGTGTTCGTAGATGCGCCGCCGGAACTGCCCATCTCATTACTAAGAGATGGAACCCTGTGGGCAGCACAGCTTCACGGAAACGAGGACGAAGACTATATTGAAAAGATCCAGAACATGACCGGAAAGCCCGTGATCAAGGCATTTTCCATCAAAACTCCAGAGGACGTAAAGCGTGCCCTTCGAAGTCCTGCCGACTATATCCTTCTGGATCAGGGAGCCGGCGGAACCGGAGAAACCTTTGACTGGGATCTGGTTCCCCCTGTAAAGCGTCCCTTTTTCCTGGCAGGCGGCCTCGCCCCCGAAAACCTTCGAACTGCCATTGCAAAGCTGCATCCCTGGGCGGTAGACATCAGCAGCAGCCTTGAAACCGATGGCAAAAAAGACCCAGCCAAAATCTGCCGGCTCTCTAAAATGCTGAAACAGATCAACACTCTGGAAGCTTACAAAAAAGAGCGCGAGGCAGATTACTAAAGTATAAAGGAAAGGAACAACACCATGTCAAAAGGAAGATTTGGAATTCACGGCGGTCAGTACATTCCCGAAACCCTGATGAACGCCGTAATTGAACTAGAAGAAGCCTACAATCACTACAAAGACGACCCAGAATTCAACCGGGAACTTACCGAACTTTTAAATGAATATGCCGGCCGTCCTTCCCGCCTCTACTACGCAGCCCACATGACCGAAGACTTAGGCGGAGCCAAAGTATACCTCAAAAGAGAAGACTTAAACCACACAGGCGCCCACAAAATCAACAACGTCTTAGGCCAGGTTCTCCTTGCCAAAAAGATGGGAAAAACCCGTGTGATCGCAGAAACCGGAGCCGGCCAGCACGGCGTAGCAACCGCTACCGCGGCAGCCCTCATGGGAATGGAATGTGAAGTTTTCATGGGAAAAGAGGACACCGAACGTCAGGCCTTAAACGTATACAAAATGCGTCTCCTTGGTGCCAAAGTCCATCCTGTGACCTCTGGAACTGCAACCCTGAAGGATGCCGTATCCGAAACCATGCGCGAGTGGACCAACCGAATTGCTGACACCCACTACGTACTTGGTTCTGTTATGGGCCCCCATCCTTTCCCAACTATTGTCCGTGATTTCCAGGCAGTTATCTCCAAAGAAATCAAAGAGCAGATGCTGGAAAAAGAAGGCAAGCTCCCGGATGCAGTCCTTGCATGCGTAGGCGGCGGCTCCAATGCCATCGGAACATTCTATCATTTCATTGAAGACAAAGACGTACAGCTCATCGGCTGCGAGGCAGCAGGAAGAGGCGTCAATACAGCAGAAACAGCAGCCACCATCGCCACAGGCAAGCTTGGCATTTTCCACGGAATGAAATCCTATTTCTGTCAGGACGAGTACGGCCAGATCGCTCCAGTATACTCTATTTCCGCAGGCCTGGATTACCCGGGAATCGGACCGGAGCATGCCCATCTTTATGATACCGGACGCGCCCAGTATGTGTCGGTAACTGACGAAGAAGCGGTAGAAGCGTTTGAATATCTTTCCAGAACAGAAGGTATCATTCCGGCAATCGAAAGCGCCCATGCAGTTGCCTATGCAAGAAAAATCGTACCAAAGATGAGAAAAGACCAGAGCGTTGTCATCACCATTTCCGGCCGTGGCGACAAAGACTGCGTGGCAATTGCAAGATACAGAGGGGAGGATATCCATGAGTAACAAAATCACAGAAGCGTTTGCAAAAGGAAAAGCATTTATTCCGTTTATTACCTGCGGAGATCCGTCACTGGAAATCACAGAGCAGCTTGTATACGCAATGGAAGAGGCAGGGGCAGACCTGATCGAGCTTGGAATTCCATTTTCCGATCCCACAGCAGAAGGTCCTGTGATCCAGGAAGCCAATGTCCGCGCGTTAAGCGGCGGCGTAACCACAGATAAGGTTTTTGACATGGTAGCAAAGATCCGTCAGAAAACAGCCATCCCTATGGTGTTCATGACCTATGCCAATGTTGTTTTTTCCTATGGAACAGAGCGCTTCATAAAGAAAGCAGCAGAAGTGGGAATGGATGGACTGATCCTTCCAGATGTACCTTTTGAGGAAAAAGAAGAGTTCGATACCGTATGCAAACAGTATGGTCTGGATCTGATCTCCCTGATCGCTCCAACCTCCCATGAGCGCATTACCCAGATTGCAAAAGAGGCAAACGGCTTTGTATACTGCGTATCTTCCCTTGGTGTAACCGGAACCAGAACCCAGATTACAACCGATATCGGCGCTATGGTGAAGCTGGTAAAAGCAGCCAAAGATATTCCATGTGCAGTGGGCTTTGGAATTTCCACCCCGGAGCAGGCAAAGAAGATGGCAGCCCAGTCTGACGGTGCTATTGTAGGATCTGCTATTGTGAAGCTGTGCGCAGCCCACGGAGAAAACTGTGTTCCTTATGTAAAGGAATATGTGAAATCCATGAAGGATGCAGTCAGAGAAGCCTAAAAAAATAAGAAGTGCAAATAAAAATTTTTTTGTGCATCAATATTCTAAAAAGAGTATAAAAGAGGGCAAAAGCGTTGACAATTTGCCCTCTTTTTTTTATAGTATCATATGTGAATCAAATTTTATGTGTAAAATAAGGTAATGAAAAAGAGGAATGAAGTTGGAGAAAAAACTGGTATTTATTTTTAATCCCAAAGCAGGGAAAGGAAAAATCAAAACATCTCTGATGGAGATTGTAGATATCTTCAACAAAGGCGGCTATGAAGTGATCATCCGTGCCACTCAGGCCCCCAGAGATGCCTACGAACAGGTGAAAAAATATGCAGACCAGGTAGATCTGATCGTCTGCAGCGGCGGTGACGGTACCCTGGATGAAGTGGTAACCGGAATCACCGAGGTGGGAAGCAATGTGCCGATCGGCTACATTCCTGCCGGAAGCACCAATGATTTTGCCAACAGTCTTTTTATGCCCAAGAATATGCTGGATGCTGCATCTATGATCATGGACGGGGAGATCTATAAGTGTGATGTTGGAAGATTCAATCATCAGACCTTTGCATATGTGGCTGCCTTTGGCCTTTTTACAGATGTGTCCTACGAGACCAGCCAGGATCTGAAGAATATTCTTGGCCATCTGGCCTATGTTCTGGAGGGTGCCAAGAGACTTCTGGATATCAAATCCTACCATATGAAAGTAGTGACAGAGAGCGGCGTGATCGAGGATAATTTCATCTACGGCATGGTCACCAATTCCAGATCCGTAGGCGGTTTTAAGAACCTGACCAAGGATGTGGTTATGAATGACGGCCTTTTTGAGGTCACCCTGATCGTACAGCCGAAGAATCCTTTGGAAATGCAGGAAATTATCCGGAATCTTCTTAGCATGGAAGACAATTCTGACCTGATCTATTCCTTCAAGGCAAGGAAGCTTACCATTGAAGCGGATGAGGCGGTTGCGTGGACCCTGGACGGTGAGTACGGCGGAAGCCCTGAGGTTGTGGAGATTGAGAATCTGAAGCAGGCTTTGAATCTTCGCCTGAGAAGTGCACAGTAGAGTAGGGAAAATACCTGCGCGAAAGGTCAGCAAGCTGCCCAAGATAAAATAAAACCAGTAATGTGTGATGAATGAGAGGAGAGGAACAATGGGAGATTATGTTAATGTGAAGGAATTATTCGGATGTGATGTATTCAATGATTCCGTCATGCAGGAACGTTTGCCGAAGAAAGTTTACAAGGAACTGAAGAAGACCATTGAGGAAGGCAAGGAGCTTTCCATGGAGGTCGCAGATGTGGTTGCCCATGAGATGAAGGAATGGGCCATTGAGAAAGGCGCTACTCATTACAGCCACTGGTTCCAGCCCCTTACAGGCGTAACTGCAGAGAAGCATGACGCATTTATCACCGCACCTATGGAGAATGGAAAGGTTCTTCAGAGCTTTTCCGGCAAAGAGCTGATCAAAGGTGAGCCAGATGCTTCATCTTTTCCATCCGGCGGGCTTCGTGCAACCTTTGAGGCGAGAGGCTATACAACATGGGATTGTACCTCACCGGCATTTGTAAGACATGACGCAGCTGGCGGAACCTTATGTATCCCTACTGCATTCTGTTCCTACACAGGAGAGGCGCTGGATCAGAAAACCCCGCTTCTTCGTTCTATGGAAGCAATCAACACACAGGCATTACGCCTTCTCAGACTTTTCGGAAATACAACCTCCAGAAGAGTAACTCCTTCTGTTGGCGCAGAGCAGGAATATTTCCTTGTAGATAAAGAAAAATATATGCAGAGAAAGGATCTGGTTTACACCGGACGTACTCTTTTTGGCGCAATGCCGCCGAAGGGACAGGAGATGGATGACCATTATTTCGGAACTATCCGTCAGAGAGTTTCTGCATACATGAAAGAAGTAAATGAAGAGTGCTGGAAGTTAGGCGTGACAGCCAAGACACAGCATAATGAAGTAGCACCTGCACAGCATGAGCTGGCTCCAATCTACGCTCCGGTTAACATCGCAGCAGACCACAACCAGATCATGATGCGCATTCTGAAGAAAGTAGCAAGCCGTCATGGAATGCGCTGCCTTCTTCATGAGAAACCATTTGCAGGACTGAACGGATCCGGCAAGCACAACAACTGGTCCCTTACTACAGACGATGGAATCAATCTTCTGGAGCCTGGCAAGACACCTCACGAGAATATCCAGTTCCTTCTGGTGCTTACCTGTATCTTAAAGGCAGTTGACAAGCATGCAGATCTTCTTCGTGAGTCCGCAGCAGATGTTGGAAACGACCAGCGTCTTGGAGGACATGAGGCTCCGCCGGCTGTTATCTCTGTATTCCTTGGAGAACAGCTTGAGGACGTGCTGGAGCAGCTGATCAGCACCGGAACCGCAACAAGAAGCAAGACTGGCGAGAAGCTTGCTACAGGCGTTAAGACCCTTCCGGATTTTATGAAGGATGCCACAGATCGCAACCGTACTTCCCCATTTGCTTTTACCGGAAACAAATTCGAGTTCCGTATGGTTGGCTCCAAGGATTCCATTTCCGCATGCAATGTAGTGCTGAACACCATTACAGCGGAAGCATTCAAGGAAGTCTGCGACATTCTGGAGAAAGCCGAGGACTTCGATCTGGCTGTCCATGACCTGATCAAGAAATATGCAACAGAGCATCAGAGAATCGTATTTAACGGCAACGGCTACGCACCAGAGTGGGAAAAAGAAGCACGCCGCCGCGGACTTCCAATTCTGCCGTCTATGGTAGATGCCATCCCGGCACTGACTACCGATAAGGCAGTGGAGCTTTTCGGAGAATTCGGCGTATTTACAAAAACAGAGCTGGAATCCAGAGCGGAGATCCAGTATGAGATTTATGCGAAAGCAATCAATATTGAAGCCAAGACCATGATCGACATGGCTACCAAACAGATCATTCCGGCAGTGATCAAGTACACAACGGTCCTTGCAGAATCCATCAATCAGGTGAAAGCAGTTGGACCCATTGATGTAAGCGTACAGATGGATCTTCTGAAAAAGGCAAGCAAGCTTCTGAAGGAAGTGAACAGTGCCATGAATAAGTTAAGCAAGCTGGTAGATCAGGTGGAGGCTCATCCGGAAGGACGTGAAAGAGCAGTGTTCTGCAGAGAGAAGCTGGTACCTGCAATGGAAAAATTAAGACAGCCGGTTGACGAGCTGGAGATGCTGGTTGACAAGGAAATGTGGCCGATGCCATCTTACGGAGATCTTGTTTTCGAGCCGTAAGTTTTTTAGGAGGACTGTACAGACAGTCCTCTTTTCTATTAAAGGGATAAAGTGTCAAAAGTAACAGGAGATTTCAGAATATATGAATGAGTTTGATTTTTTAGAGGAACAGGGTGTTGCAGAAGGGCTGATTCAGGCAGCAGCAGACTACCGGAAAGAGTATGGTGTTTCAGAAGAGGCGAAGCACCGTCTTATGAAACCGTCCCTTCCATTTTATGGAAAGGAAACCCTGGAAATGGGAATGGCTGCTATACTGGAAGGGGAGAATCTTCTTCTTGCCGGCCCCAAGGCAACTGGGAAAAATGTGCTGGCAGAGAATCTGGCATTTATTTTCGGACGTCCGGTGTATAACGTATCTTTCCATGTCAATACCAACAGCGGAGACCTGATCGGGACCGATACCTTTGAGGACAATCAGGTGAAGCTTCGCAAGGGAAGCATATACCAGTGCGCCCAGGAAGGCGGATTTGGAATTCTGGATGAGATCAATATGGCGAAAAATGATGCAGTTTCCGTGCTTCATGCCACATTGGACTACCGCCGTTCCATTGATGTGCCGGGATACGATAAGATCGACCTGCACCCTGCGGCAAGGTTTATCGGAACTATGAACTATGGATATGCAGGAACCAAGGAGTTGAATGAGGCGCTGGTGTCTCGTTTCCTGGTAATCGATATGCCTGCACAGAACGAGGAGACCCTTGGATTTATTTTTCACAGGATGTTCCCGGATGCAAAGAAGGAAGCTGTAGAGCAGTTTATCGGCGTGTTTATGGACCTGCAGCAAAAATCCATGAACAGTGAGATTTCCACAAAGCCTCTGGACCTTCGCGGACTTCTGGCAGCCATGAAGATCGTGCGCACCGGACTTTCCCCATGGCAGGCTGTGCGCATGGGAATTGTGAATAAGACATTCGATGTGTTTGAAAAGGAAATCGTGGAGGATGTGGTGAGAACCAGAATTCCTCTAAGCTGGACATGGGAAGATGTTTATGGAAGATAAGGCGAAAAAAGTTTCCCTGGAAATGAAGCCTTCCACAGGAAAAAGGGCAGATGGTGAGTCTGAGAAGCTTTTGGCAAAAGTAGTTGATCTTGAGGATGCAGAAGAATCTCAGGCCAAGTGGAATGACAAGGAAGAACTTAGAATTCAGGATTATCAGTTAGAACTGGAAAACCGGATCCGAAATCTTCTGTGGACCATCAGCGGGGACTATACCCAGCAGATGAAGCCAGATGTTTCTCTTTTTCTGCGCTCTAAGGACATTGCCCTTTACGACGGGATCAAGCAGGGAGCACTGGCGAAGTTTTTTGATAAGGATTTCCTGGGAATGTATCTGGTGAAGAAGATTTTTATGGGTGCAGATGAGACGGCTCTTACCTTTGTCTCCCAGCTTTGTATTGAGGAAGCCATTGGAGACCGAATCTGCCAGGAGCGCCCTGGAATCTGGGAAATGCAAAGAAGAGCCTGTGAGGATATTCTGGACCAGGAATATGAGCGGATGCCGTCGGCAGCAGACAAGCTTGGATACCTGAGGGTGAATATGCTGCGAAGAAGGATTGACAGAGGAAAACAAGGTGCTGCTGTTTCGAAAAAAGCTGCAGAAGACAGTGCTTCCTTAAGCGCTTCAGACCGTTCCAAAGGAATCTATCATTATATAAATATGATAGCTGGTGCGGCTGATGTAAAGGACACCATGTCCTTAATCCGCATGATCGATACCGTATATAATGAAGTGGCGGATCCTGATTTTTCCCAAAAGACAACTCTTGAGCAGGTTCTTGCTGTCACCGTAGAGGATCTGACAGAATTTGACTGGCGGGATTATCTTTCCGAGGAAATGTACGAGGATGCTCTGGAAAGCTACATGGAGCAGCTGACCTCCAACGCGGCAGGCATGGAGAATGCCAATGTGACCCAGGAGATGGAGGAAGAACGGCAGACAAAGCACAAGATTAAGGTGGTGCCGCCGGAAGCACTGGAAAAAGCCCATACTTATGTAGAACTGAATTTTGGCAAAACCTATCTGAATGAGATGGAAGAGAAGCGGATGAACCAGCTGATGTGCCGTGATATCCATGGTGACTGCAGCCTGTATTTTACGGAAGGAATCCTGAAAAATCCGGTAAGGCGAAATTACCAGTATGAATATGCAAAAAGGCTGAAAAATAAGAATATCTGGCTGTACCATGACAAACACCGGATCGTGAAGCGAAATATTGCCCTTCTCACAGAAATGCTGAAGAAGTCTCTGGTGATCAAAAGTGAAAGCCAGGAGATCCTTTCGGACCGTGGAACCATTGTGCCGTCCAGACTGTGGCGTCTTGGAAGAAGCGGCGATGCAAAGGTTTTCAAGCGGGAATTAAAAGGAGATTCCTCAGATTTCGTGGTGGATGTGCTGATCGATGCCAGCGGTTCCCAGATGAGCCGTCAGGGCGAGGTGGCGCTGCAGGCCTATATCATCAGCGAATCCTTAAGCAACGCAGGACTTCCCCACAGGGTGATGAGCTACTGCACCTTCTGGGATTACACCATTCTCCATCGTTTCCGGGAATATGACGATCCAAGAAGTGCTAATGAAAATATCTTTAATTATGTGACCTCTTCCAACAACCGGGACGGACTTGCCATCCGGGCAGCTGGCTATGGACTTCTGATGCGGGAAGAGGAGAAAAAGATCCTGATTATTTTAAGTGACGGACGCCCTTATGATGTGGTGGTAAACCGTCCAAATGCCAGAAATCCCCAGCCTTACCATGGAAAATATGCCATCACGGATACTGCAGCCCAGATCCGGAAGCTGCGAAGCCAGGGCGTAAGCGTTCTGGGTGTTTTTGCAGGGGAGGAGAAGGATCTTGCAACGGAGAAGAAGATTTTTGGAAAGGATTTTGCATACATCCGCAATATTACAGGCTTTTCCAAGATCGTAGGACGTTATCTGACCAAACAGCTGGAGGATGACGAATAAACGGATAGACCCTCCTGCGGGAGGAAATCACTATAAAAGAAGGAGTGTGACTATGTTTCAGAACAACAAAAGAGCAGCGTATCTGGATTATCTGATGATCATTGTGGGAACTGCGCTGATGGCAGTTGCCATAAACAGTGTTTTCGATATGTCCGGAATGGTAACCGGAGGATTTTCCGGTATCGCCATTCTGGTAAAGGAGTGGACCCAGGGCGTGATCCCGGGAGGAATACCGCTGTGGATCACCAATATGAGTCTGAATATTCCCCTGTTTTTGATCGGAATGAAAATCGGCGGATTTCAGTTTGTAAAAAAAGCCCTGGTGGGAGAGGTCTGTCTGTCCTTCTGGCTGGCTGTGCTGCCTGCTTTTGATCTTGCAGGAAATGACCTGCTGCTGGCAGCCGTATACGGCGGCGTGATCCAGGGAATCGGAATCGGCCTTGTATTTCTGGGAAGAGGAACCACAGGCGGTACCGATATGATGGCGGCACTGCTTCAGAGAAAATTAAGACATTATTCCATCGCGCAGATCATGCAGTTTATTGACGGCGCCATTGTCCTTGTTGGTATGTACGTGTTTGGCGTGCAAAAGGCATTGTACGCTATCATCGCTGTATTTCTCGTGACCAAGGTATCGGACAGTATGATCGAGGGTCTGAAATTTTCCAAGCAGGCGTATATCATTACCAGCAAGCCCCAGGAGATTTCCAGTGAGATCATGGAAAAGCTGGATCGCGGCGTTACCGGAATCCATGGAAAAGGAATGTATTCTGATCAGGACAAGCTGCTGCTTTACTGTGTAGTTGGCCGCAAGGAGATCGTTGCATTAAAGGAATTGGTGGATTCCATTGATCCGGATGCTTTTGTGATCGTATCGGATGTCAGAGAAGTTCTTGGAGAAGGCTTTATAGAAAGAAAATAGAAAATACATCAAAAATTTGTAAATTTTTTCTGATTTCCTCTTTCTTTTTTGGTGAATTTGTATTAAAATAGTTCCATGAATATCGGAATGACTTTTATTCATGGTGATATTGCCGCAATGCGGCATGTCCGTTTAGGCTGGTTTATCCGGCACACATATATTTTACAAGAAGGGATGGAAGGGTAATGATATCGAATCAGGTACTGCAGAATACACTTGAGGGGCTCAAGGAGATATCCAGGACGGAGTTTTGCATTATTGATACAGATGGCAAGACACTGGCGTCCACCTACAGTGATTTTGAGATTCAGCCGCAAGATGTCCAGGCATTTGTAGAATCCCAGGCTGCCAGCCAGCTTGTGAAAGGTTACCAGTATTTCAAGGTCTGTGATGATTATCAGTTGGAATACATTCTGGTTGCCCACGGAGAAGATGAAGATACTTATATGGTAGGAAAGCTTGCTGCTTTCCAGATCCAGAGCCTGATCGTGGCATATAAAGAGCGTTTTGACAAGGACAGCTTTATTAAGAACCTGCTGCTTGACAATCTGCTTCTGGTAGATATTTATAATCGTGCGAAGAAGCTTCATATTGAGGCAGATGTGCGCCGCGTGGTTATGATCCTGGAGCTTGAGCAGGAGAGAGAGCACAGCTCTATGGAGAGCGTGAAGAGCCTGTTCGGAGGCAAGAGCAAGGACTTTATCACAGCAGTTGACGAGAAGAGCATTATTATTGTCAAGGAGCTTGAGGAGAATGAGGGCTATGAAGAGATGGACAAGCTGGCCCAGACCATTCTGGATACTCTTGGACTTGACAGGGAGAATGATACCCATATTGCATATGGAACCATTGTCAGTGAGCTGAAGGAGGTTTCCCGTTCCTATAAGGAAGCCAGAATGGCTCTTGATGTAGGCAAGATCTTCTCACCGGAGAAGGATGTGATCGCTTACAGTTCTCTTGGAATCGGCCGTCTGATCTATCAGCTTCCGATCCCGCTGTGCAAGATGTTTATCAAGGAGATTTTCGGCGGCAAGTCCCCGGATGACTTTGATGAGGAGACTCTGGTCACAATTGACAAGTTCTTTGAGAACAGCCTGAATGTATCCGAGACATCCAGACAGCTTTATATTCATCGTAATACTCTGGTATATCGTCTGGATAAACTCCAGAAGAGTACCGGACTGGATCTTCGCGTATTCGAGGATGCCATCACATTTAAGATTGCGCTGATGGTTGTACGCTATATGAAATATATGGAGACTCTGGAATACTAAGAGACGGATTCCAAATGCACAGCCAGGGCATTTTGATGACTGCATCTGGTTTTTACAACAGTATTTTATGTGCCTGTCGTTTGAAGAAAGCGGCAGGCATTTTTTATGTGTTTCCTTTGTGAAATCCCTTGCGTTCTCCTTATTCTTTGGTATAATAAATGTTACTGTTCACTCCGTGCCTAGTGTACCGACAAGTTGATTTCCAGAACAATCTTGCGTCTAAATTTCTTATTTCTGCGTTGTCGTCGGTCGCCGTAGCCACCGCTACGCCTCCTTCCTCCGCCTTGAAATAAAAAATTTATCCTGCAAGATTGTTACAAGAATCAACTTGTCGGCACACTAGTAACACGCTTCGCGATGCCCAGAAAGACGAACCTTCTTGTGCATTGCACAAGAAGTAGCGTTTGCTGCGAAAACTTAATTCTCAGGTTTTCTGTGAACTTTGTTCACAAAAAACACCTCGCGGAACATTACCAGTGAATAGTAACTAATAAATTACTGCTTACAGGCAGGTGAAAAAATAAGGTTGCATTTTCACCTGATATATATTACAATATTGTTACATAAAAATTAAGAAAATAACAAAATGCTTATTTGAAGAAAAATGAAGGAGGATATCATGATTGATCTGATAGATGTGAGCAAGTCCTATGGACAGGGCCTGCCGGCAGTGAATCACGCCAATCTCCATGTAGATAAAGGGGAATTCGTGTTTATAGTAGGAAGCAGCGGTTCCGGCAAATCCACTTTGATCAAGCTTCTTCTCAAGGAACTGGATTCCACATCCGGTACTACGATCGTAAGCGGTGAGAAGCTTGAGGGAATGAAGCACCGCCGTGTTGCCAAGTACCGCCGTAAGCTGGGGGTTGTATTCCAGGATTTCCGTCTTCTGAAGGACCGGGATGTCTATGAGAATGTGGCATTTGCACAGCGTGTGGTGAACCGCCCGACAAGAGTGATCCGCAAGCGTGTTCCTGAGGTTTTGCAGGAGGTTGGACTTGCAGGCAAATATAAGGCATACCCGGATGAGCTCTCCGGAGGCGAGCAGCAGAGAGTTGCCCTTGCCAGAGCCATTGTAAACCGCCCGGATATTCTGCTGGCAGATGAGCCTACCGGCAACCTGGATCCGAAGACCTCAGAGGAAATCATGAAGCTGCTTGAGGAGATCAATGAGCGCGGTACCACCGTTCTGGTAGTAACCCACAACAAAGAGATTGTCAATTCCATGAAAAAGCGTGTACTGACCATGCATAATGGAGTAATCATCAGCGACGAGAAAGAGGGAGAATATTATGAGGCCTAGTACGATCTGGTATACCCTGAAGCAGGGGGTCAAGAACATTAAGAGGAATTTCATGTTTTCCATTGCTTCTGTTATTACCATGGCAGCATGTATTTTTCTGTTTGGAATTTTCTTTTCCATTGTAAATAATGTAAATACCCTGGCACACAAGGTTGAGGAAGATGTGCCCATTACCGTGCTTTTTAACGAGGGAACTACCCAGGAACAGATGGATGCGGTAGGCGAGCTGATCAAGGCGCGCCCTGAGGTGTCCAAGATTGAGTTCGAGTCTGCGGATGAAGCATGGGAGAAGATGAAGAAGGAATACTTCGGAGACGATGCGGAGGCAGCAGATGGATTTAAGGATGACAATCCTCTTGCAAACTCTTCCAACTACCGTGTATACATGAACAATATTGAGAAACAGTCTGAGTTGGTTGCATACATTAAGACCCTGGACAATGTCCGTGAGGTCAATCAGTCTGAGCAGGCGGCCAAAACCCTTGGCTCGATCAACCGTATTGTTTCTTATGTATCTGTGGCAGTTATTGTGATCCTGCTGATCATTTCCATTTTTCTGATTAGCAATACCATTTCTGTTGGTATTACAGTTCGTAAGGAAGAGATTGGAATCATGAAATACATAGGTGCTACAGATGGATTTGTCCGTGCGCCGTTTCTTCTGGAAGGTATGGTGCTTGGCCTGATTGGTGCAGGCATTCCGCTGGTGATCCTGTATTTCTGCTACAACAGTGTGGTAACTTATGTGTACACCAAGTTCAGCGTGCTGATGGGCGTTGTGGATTTCATTCCGGTAGGACAGATCTACCAGACACTGGTTCCCATTGCGCTGGCATTAGGACTTGGAATCGGTCTTGTGGGAAGTTTTATTACGACAAGAAAACACTTGAAGGTGTGAGAAATCTGTTTTACAATAAAGGCGGTTATTCGCATTCCGCCAGAGAATATGAGAAAAGATATGGGGGCTGCTGGAGAAATCCGGCAGCCTTTTTGTATAAAAAAGAGTGTGTGCTCGGGGTGGATACATTTAGGCAAATGATAGTATATGAATAGAACTTAGATAGCGAAAATGAGGAGAACGATAAATGGCAGATAAACAATTTATAAAGGGAGCCATAACCGGTGTGCTGTGTGCATCTTTAGCGCTGGGAGGCGGCTACGTGGGTCTGCAGAAAGCAGGGCGTGCGGGAAGCACGGTTTTGTCCGATGTGGCAGTGCCCCAGAAAATCAAATACCTGGAGGATATCATTGATCAGAATTATCTGGATGAGGTAGATGAGGATTCCCTGAAGGAGGGACTCTATACAGGTCTTCTGTATGGCATTGGAGATCCCTATTCCCGGTATTACACAGGGGAAGAATATGAGGAGGAAATGCGCGATACGGAAGGCTCTTACTCCGGAATCGGCGTGAGCATCACCCAGAATTCGGAAGGCGGAATTCTGGTAGTGGACTGTTATGAGGGCGGTCCGGCTGATCTTGCGGGAATTAAGGTAAATGACGTAATTACAGCAGTGGATGGAACAGATGTGACAGAAATGACTCCTTCAGAGGTTTCCGAAATGATCCGAAACAAAGAGGACGGAACCTCTGTGCTGACGGTTTATCACCAGGAAGCAGATGAGCCGGAAGAGATTACGGTTACCATCAGCAATGTGGAGCTTCCCACGGTTTCTTATGAGATGCTGGAGGACTCTATCGGATATCTTCGCATTACGGAGTTTACCCTTGTGACGCCCAAGCAGTTTGAGGATGCCTACCAGGATCTTCAGGCAAAAGGCATGGAGAAGCTGATTGTGGATCTCCGCGACAATCCGGGCGGTGTGCTTTCTTCTGTGTGCGATGTGCTCCGCCAGATTTTGCCCGAGGGACTGATCGTGTATACAGAGGACAAATACGGGGAAAGAAATGAGATGAAGTGTGACGGGGATACGCCAATCGACATTCCTCTTGCCGTGCTGGTAAATGAGAATAGCGCCAGTGCTTCCGAGATTTTTGCAGGAGCGGTGAAGGATTACGAAATCGGCACCATTGTGGGAACAACCACCTATGGAAAAGGAATCGTCCAGAGTATCCGCCAGCTGTCAGACGGAAGTGCGGTGAAGCTGACCACAGCCAAATATTTTACTCCAAAGGGCAATGACATCCATAAGGTGGGAATCACGCCGGATGTGGAAGTGAAGCTGGATGCCAGCCTTTTGAATAAGACAGAGATTAGCCATGAGGAAGATAATCAGCTTCAGGCGGCAATACAGGCGGTTTCTCGTTGACAAAAGGACTGTGTTGGATTAGAATGATAAAAGATTTAATGTGGAGGAACCATAGATGAAACACAATTTTAAAAAAATCGAGCCGAAATGGCAGAAAAAATGGGAAGAGCAGCAGGCTTTTAAAGCTGTTGACGGAAGTGATAAACCGAAATTTTACGGCCTTGTAGAGTTCCCGTACCCAAGCGGTGCCGGAATGCACGTTGGCCATATCAAAGCATACTCCAGTATCGAGGTACTTTCCAGAAAGAGAAGAATGCAGGGATACAATGTACTGTTCCCAATTGGATTCGATGCTTTCGGACTTCCGACTGAGAACTATGCGATCAAGACAAACACACATCCCCGTGTGATCACAGACCAGAACATTGAGAAATTCACCAATCAGCTGAAGAGCGTTGGATTCTCCTTTGATTGGAGCCGTGTGATCGATACCACACAGGAGGATTTCTACAAATGGACACAGTGGATCTTCCTGAAAATGTTTGAGAACGGACTTGTTTTCCGTGATAAGACACTGGTTAACTACTGCCCGTCCTGTAAGGTCGTTCTTTCCAACGAGGACAGCCAGGGAGGCAAATGCGATATCTGCCACAGTGATGTTATCCAGAAATCCAAGGACGTATGGTATCTGCGCATTACCCAGTATGCAGACAAGCTTCTTGAGGGCCTGAAGGATGTAGATTATCCTGCAAACATCAAGCAGCAGCAGGTGAACTGGATCGGTAAATCTACAGGTGCTTTCGTGAACTTCGCAGTTGACGGAATTGATGAGACACTTCAGATTTATACCACCAGACCGGATACCCTGTTCGGTGTAACCTTTATGGTTATCGCACCGGAGCATCCTCTGATCGACAAATATGCTGACCGCATCACAAACATGGATGAGATCAAGGCATATCGTGAAGAGTGCGCCAAGAAGACAGAGTTCGAGAGAACCCAGCTTGTAAAAGAAAAAACTGGTGTATGCATCCAGGGTCTTGAGGGCGTAAACCCTGTAAACGGCAAGAAGATCCCGATTTACATTGCAGACTATGTAATGATGGGATATGGTACCGGAGCTATTATGGCAGTACCGGCACATGACCAGAGAGACTATGATTTTGCAAAGAAATTTGGCATTGACATTATCCAGGTTATCAAGGGCGGCGACATCGAGAAGGAAGCCTACACAGGCGACGGCGAGATGATCAACTCTGATTTCCTGAACGGATATACCAATAAGAAGGACTCCATCGAGCGTATGCTTGAGGAACTGGAGAAGAAGGGCATCGGCAAGGCTGGTGTTCAGTACAAGATGAAGGACTGGGCATTCAACCGCCAGAGATACTGGGGCGAGCCAATCCCGATCGTTCACTGCCCGAAATGCGGTGATGTAGCGGTTCCATATGAGGAGCTTCCGCTTCGTCTGCCGAAGATTGAGGACTTCCAGCCAGGAGAGGACGGACAGTCACCTCTTGCAAGAATTGAATCCTTTGTAAACTGCAAATGCCCGAAGTGCGGCGGCGATGCCAAGAGAGAGACTGATACCATGCCTCAGTGGGCTGGATCTTCCTGGTATTTCCTTCGCTATGTGGATCCGCACAATACAGAAGCTCTTGCAGACCGCAAGAAGATGGAATACTGGATGCCGGTTGACTGGTACAACGGCGGTATGGAGCACGTAACCAGACATATGATCTACTCCAGATTCTGGCATCATTTCCTGTATGACATGGGAATCGTCAATACTCCTGAGCCATATGCGAAGCGTTCTGCACAGGGTATGATCCTTGGTTCTGACGGAGATAAGATGAGTAAATCCAAGGGCAACGTAGTAGACCCGCTGGATATTGTAGACGAGTATGGTGCAGACGCACTTCGTACCTATGTACTGTTCATGGGGGATTACGGCGCTGCTGCTCCGTGGAATGACAGCTCTGTAAGAGGCTGCAAGCGTTTCCTTGAGAGAGTTGCTGGACTTACCGATATTATGACTGATGAGCCTGCTTCCAAGGATATGGAGGTTAAGATCCACAAGGCAATCAAGAAGGTATCTTCCGATATCGAGGCTATGAAGTTCAATACTGCAATTGCGTGCCTCATGACTCTGATTAACGAGATCTATGCAGTTGGCAAGATCAGCAGAGATGACCTTGTAATCTTCATCAAGCTTCTTTGCCCATTTGCACCTCACCTTTGCGAGGAAATCTGGGAGACCATCGGCGGAGAAGGATTGCTTTCCCTTTCCCAGTGGCCGGAGTACGAGGAGAGCAAGACTGTAGAGGCTTCCGTAGAGATTGGTGTACAGGTTAACGGTAAAGTCCGCGGAACCATCGTAATCCCGAACGGATGCGCCAAAGAGGAAGCTCTTGAGCTGGCTAAGAAGGATGAGAGAGTTGCTTCCTTCTTAGAGGGCAAAACTCTTGTAAAAGAGATTTATGTACCGAATAAGATTGTAAACTTTGTTGCGAAATAATCACGCTGCCAAGTTATAAAAGCTGTTATATAAGTAGTGCAGAAAAATCCCCATCAGAATGAACTGGTGGGGATTTTCACAGTTAGAGCGTGTTTGTCATTGTATTGTTTGTTTTTAGGAGAGAAATTTATATGGAAGGTCTCAGCAAAAAAATATATCTTGAGTTATCCGCGCCGACGGAAGAGGATTCCCGTTCTGACCAGCAGCGCATTCTGGAAGCATTGAGTGCGGAAGGGATAGAGGAGCAGGTTCATATGCCTGTCCACATTTTGCGAATGATATACCCACTGGTTGAAAATGCAAAGTGGAAAATCACAGTATCTCTTGGCTGGAATGGGGAAAACTGGGAAATACTAGACATAGAGGCTGGAAATCAGACCGGGCATCATTATGGACTGGCGGTAGATCTTGGAAGCACTACCGTGGTGGCAAGACTTCTGGACTGTGTTTCCGGCAGGGTGGTGAAGGAAGTCAGCTGCTTTAACCGCCAGATCCAGTGGGGAACGGATATCCTTTCCAGGATTTTTTACTGTAAGGATAATCCCAGAAAGCTGGAAGAAGTGCGGCAGGCTACGGTGGACTCCATTGTGGAATGCATGGATAAGCTAGACGCGCAGTGGTTGGATGAATGCAGGGCAAAAGAAGCAGATAGAAAAGTACAAAGAAAGACAGAAGAATGCGATAATACAGAAGTGGATGGAGCCAGGCGAGGCGGTGCTTCGTGCCGAGAAGATTCTGATGCCGAGAGTATTACTCGCAGCTGCGTTTCGATGGTAGTTGCGGGAAACACTACCATGATTCATTTTCTCCTTGGAATGGATGCTTTCTGCGTATTTTACACTCCTCATGCAGTTCATGGGGACAGGCCTGGCTTCCAGCCTGCGAAGGATTTGGGAATTCCGATAAAGGGGTACGTCTATTGCTATCCATCCAAATCCAATTACCTTGGCGGTGATATTATCAGCGGCATGATCGATACCGAACTGTACAAGAAGGAGGAAATCAGCGTTTTCTTTGATATCGGCACCAACGGAGAGCTGGTAATCGGAAATAAGGAGTTCCTTCTCTGCGGCGCGGGGGCAGCAGGTCCTGCACTGGAGGGCGGCGTGGTGAGCACCGGAATGCGGGCAGACACAGGCGCTGTAGATGAGGTAAAAATACGGGACGGAAAAATCCTGGTGCATGTGATTGGAAATGAAGACGGGGAATTTCAGAAAATGGATTCTGGCAATAAATCTGATAAGCAAGAGGCATTAAAGAATGGCGGAAAACCTCTGCAAATAGAGGCAAAGGGAATCTGCGGGTCCGGTATTATTGACTTGATTGCGGAGCTTTTCCTGGAGGGCTGGATTGACATCCGAGGGAAATTTTCCCCGGAGAAAAGTCCGCTGATCCAGAAAAAGGAGGGGCAGTGGTGCGTGGAGTATGCGCCTGGCCTGCATTTTTACCAGAAGGATATTGACGAATTTATCCGTACCAAATCTGCTGCGCACACCATGGTGGAAATCATGCTTCGGGAATCCGGGCTGGAACTTGACCAGGCAGAACGGTTCTATGTGGCAGGGGCTTTTGGAAAGCATGTATCCAAGGAGTCTGCCATTACCATCGGCATGTATCCGGATATGGACCGGGACCACATTATAAATGCAGGAAACTCTTCCCTGGAAGGAGCGGCAAAGCTGCTTTTGAACCGGGCACTTCTTAAAGATATTGACCAGATTCTGGAAGAAATGGTGTATATCCAGTTTGCGGAGGTGGAAGATTTCCTGGAGCTGATGGTAGCTGCACAGGCATTGCCTCATACGGATTTCCAGCGCTATCCCACTGTTATGAAGAAAATACAGGAGCGGCAGGCAAAAAAAGAAAATGTGATTTCTATAAAGAATGACATAAATGTTAAAAAAATTATAAATTATTAGAAAAATATAGTAATTAATAACAAAATCTGCTATACTTGTGCCAAATAAAAGGACAGGAAGTGGACGCAATGACAGAACCTAAGAAACCGCCTATTACCAAAAGCTTTGGCTATGCATTTGAGGGAATTTTTACCTGTATCCGCAGGGAGCGGAACATGAAGATTCACTGCGTGATGGCTGTGCTTGTGGTGATTGCAGGACTGATCCTGGGACTTTCCCCCATTGAATGGTGTATCTGTCTGGCTCTTTTCGGGCTGGTGATGGCGCTGGAACTGGTGAATACAGCGGTAGAATCAGTGGTGGATCTTGTGACCAGTGAGTACAGGCCACTGGCGAAAATTGCCAAGGATACGGCAGCAGGGGCAGTTCTTATCGCAGCGATTATGGCGGCGATTGCAGGTCTGATCATTTTCGTTCCCAAAGGACTGGCATTTCTGGGAATTTTGTGAGAATTCCAGATTTACAGGCAATGATGCCTGTGAGTTTTATGCCAGAACACCGGAAACTGTCCGGCATTTTTCACAGAGCAGAAAGGAGCATATATTATGGAACTTGGAGAAGGCATCAAAAAATTATTACTTGCAGGAATCGGTACAGCAGCAGTGACCGCTGAGAAATCCAAAGAGGTTCTGGACGAACTTGTGAAGAAAGGCGAGCTCACTGTAGAACAGGGCAAGGTCCTGAATCAGGAACTGAAGCACAACATCAAAGAAAGCGTTAAGAAAAATGTGAACGTTACTCTGAAGCCATCCAATCCGGATGAACTGAAAGATGTGCTGAATAAAATGACACCAGACCAGCTAGCAGCCCTGAAGGAGCAGATCTCACAGATGCAGGCGAAGGACGTGGATGCAGAGGGAGCAAAAGAAGAGCCGGAAGAAGCGAAGGAAGCTGAGGCAGAAGAAGCTCCTGCAGAAGAGCCAGAAGAAAACTAAGTAAAGGAAACAATAAGGGCAGGACCAGGCGTTTTGCTGCAGCCCGTTGGAAAGCGGTGCAGCATCTTCCAAGTCCTGCCCTTGAAGCAGGTGGACAGATATGGAACCGACAGAGGCAAAAAACACAGCCAATGAGAAGCTGACACACAACAAAGAAAATACCGGAAAAGAAGCCGGGACTGCCCCGAAAGAGAAAATTGTTCTTGAATCTGGAAAAAATTCATCAGACAAAGACAAAAACGGCTACAAGGAACGGCTGAAAGAGATTACAGCGGTTCTTCACAAGCATGCCATCACAAGAGGCGTTTCCCCGGAGAAACTGCGTCTGATCCTTACAGATCTTGGCCCTACGTTTATCAAGTTGGGACAGGTCATGTCCATGCGTTCTGATATTTTGCCCAAACGCTACTGCGACGAACTGATGAAGCTGTGCTCAGATGTAGAGCCCATGCCTTTTTCCGAGGTGGAAGAAGTGCTGCAGGAAGCTTTCGGCTGTCCGTGGCAGGAAGAATTTCAGGAAATCCAGAGGAAGCCCCTTGGCTCAGCCTCCATCGCCCAGGTGCACCGCGCCGTCCTGAAAACAGGGGAAGAAGTGGTGGTGAAGGTTCAGCGAAAGGGCATCTATGAGGTCATGGCCCGTGATATCGGTCTTATGAAAAAGGCGGTGAAGCTGCTGCCGCCAGTGAGTATTAAGGAGGCCGTGGATCTGAATCTGGTTCTGGAAGAGCTGTGGCGGGTTACCCAGGAGGAGATGAATTTCCTTACCGAAGCTGCCAACATGGAGGAATTTTCCAGGAAAAACAAGAACGTTGCATTTGTGAAAACGCCTATCCTTTATCGGGAATACACCACTGCCAGCGTGCTTGTGATGGAATACATTGACGGCATTCCCATTGACGACAAGGAGACTTTGCTGGCAGGAGGCTATGATCTGGACGAGATCGGAAGCAAATTTGTTGATAATTTTATTAAGCAGGTAATGGACGATGGATTTTTCCATGCAGATCCCCATCCTGGAAATGTGATGATCCAGGGCGGCAAGATTGTGTGGATCGATATGGGAATGATGGGACGGCTGAGTGACCGCGACCGGGAACTGATCGGGGAGGCAATTGAAGGCGTGGCGCTGAATGACATCGGGAAAATCCAGGATGCAGTGCTGGCGCTTGGGGAGTTTAAGGGCAAGCCGGATCAGAGCCGTCTTTACACGGATATCCGGGATCTTATGGCAAAATACGGTACCGCTGATCTGGGTCAGATTGACATTGTGGAAATTTTTACAGACCTAATGGATGTGATGAAGGAAAACAAAATTGTTATGCCCCACGGTCTTACCATGCTTGCCAGGGGACTGACTCATATGGAGGGTGTACTTGCCGACATCAGTCCTGAGATCAATATGGTGCAGATTGCAGCTGCGCGTATGAAAGGAAATCTTCTGGAGAAAGAAAACTGGAAGAAGCAGCTGAAGGGGACTGGCAAGAAGCTGTATCGTTCTGTGCTTCGGGCGATTGATATTCCCACACTTGCGGCAGATTTTCTCCAGGGCTGTATGAAGGGGGAGACGAAGATCAATCTGGATCTGCATGCCTCCGATGATCTGGCATGGCTGATGCGCCGGCTGATCCGGAATATTGTGCTGGGGCTTTGGGTTATGGCGCTGCTGATCAGTTCCAGTATTATCTGTACTACGGATATGATGCCGAAGATGTTTGGAATTCCGGCGCTGGGCGTGTTGGGATATTTTGGAGCACTTGTGATTTTGATGTATTTGTTTATCAAACATTTTATGAAGAAGTAGAATTGCGGGAGCTGCTTTGCAGCGGAGCAATTCGTGGATATCATGTTAGGGGCAAAAGAATTTTTGACCCTAACATCATAGTATACGGGAAAGTTCAAAAGAATCGAGGGATTGGGAAAATGAAAAATTACAGAGCGGAACTGACTGGCGTATTTGGTGATCCTGTGGATGACAACCCAACTGGCGTAGTGGAAGAAGCTGCTTTTGCGGCAAAGAACCTGAATTACAGATATCTGACTATTAAGGTGCGGCCGGAAGACCTTGAGACGGCAATGAACAGTGTCCGTATTTTTGATATGAGAGGAATTAACCTTACAATGCCTCACAAGATTAAGGTGATTCCCTATCTGGACGAGCTGAGTCCCGCAGCTGAGATTATTGGTGCTGTAAATACTGTCATTCAGAAGGACGGCAGATTATATGGAGAAAATACAGACGGCAAGGGTTTTGTAACAGCACTCAAAGCATTCGGAGAAACGCTTGAGAATAAGACGGTCACCATACTGGGAGCCGGAGGCGCAGCCAGAGCAATTGCGGTAGAGTGTGCGTTAAATGGGGCAAGACAGATTCATATTATCAACAGAAGCCAGGAAAAAGGAATGGAGCTTGCCGCCCTGATCAGGAGCAGAACCAAAAGTGATTCCGCCTATATTCCCTGGACCAGAAATATAGTAATCCCGGAAGATACGGACATTTTAATCAATGGTACTTCCATCGGTTTTTCACCGAATGTAACCGAGAAACCAGATGTTGATTATACATCCATTCGCCCCAACATGTGCGTATGCGATGTAATTTTCAACCCATGTGATACCCTGTTCCTTAAGGCAGCCCAAAAGAACGGCGCCAAAACCGTAAACGGCCTTGGCATGCTGGTGCAGCAAGCCGCCCTCAACTTCACCCTCTGGACCGGAGAGGAAGCTCCGGTGGAAGTTATGGAAGAGGCGCTGAGGAAAGAATTTTGAGAAGATTATAAAAAGGCGATCAAAAATAGAACCAGAAAATGACAGTCCAAAACTGTTGTTTCCTGGTTCTATTTTTACGAACTATTCTATAAGAAAAATTCTAAAGCTGATTCTATATTACACTCAGCCAGCGGCTCTGCCTTACTGCAGTTTCTTCCCCTGCTCGAATTTCGGTTCGCAGGTGAGTTCGATGCCAAGCTTGCGGAAGGAGAGGATATCCACGGAGGAAAGCATAACGGAGGTATGTGCCTGGCAGCCTTTCAGCTTCGGAATCTGCTCGAGGGCAAGGCGGGCATCCGGGTTGGTAGCTGCGCTGATGGAAAGGGCGATCATAGTCTCATCCATATGCAGTCTAGGGTTCTTGCTTCCAAGGTAGTTTGTCTTCAGCTCCTGGATCGGATGAATGGCATCCGGAGAGATTACATGCACTGCATGGTCGATTCCTGCAAGCTCCTTCAGAACATTCAGAAGAAGAGCAGAAGATGCGCCAAGAAGATCAGAAGTCTTTCCTGTGATCACTCTTCCGTCATCAAGCTCCATAGCAGCAGCCGGAGCACCAGCAGCCTTCTCCAGTTCAAGCGAAGCCGGAACAACCTTGCGGTCTTCCAATGCAGCATGAGCCTGCTTCAGAAGAAGCTCAATCTTGTAAACCTCCTCCTCAGTGCCGGTGCCTGCAATCAGAGCATCCATGCCTTTGTAATATCTGCGGATAATTTCCTGACGGGATGCCTCCTGGCAGACTTCATCGTCTATAATGCAGTTTCCTGCCATATTTACACCCATATCTGTAGGTGATTTGTACGGGCACTCACCCATAATTTTCTCAAACATAGCCTGTACAACCGGGAAAATCTCAACATCACGGTTATAGTTAACTGTGGTAACGCCATAGGCATCCAGATGGAAAGGATCGATCATATTTACGTCATTTAAGTCAGCTGTAGCAGCCTCATAAGCAAGGTTCACCGGATGCTTCAGCGGGATATTCCAGATTGGGAAAGTCTCGAATTTGGCGTAGCCTGCGCTGACGCCTCTCTTATATTCATGATAAAGCTGGGAAAGACAGGTGGCCATTTTTCCGCTTCCAGGTCCTGGTGCTGTGATCACAACGAGGGGGCGGGTGGTTTCGATATAGTCGTTCTTTCCGTATCCTTCATCGCTTACGATCAGGGAAGTATTGCTTGGATATCCCGGAATATTATAAAGAACATAAACCTTAATGCCAAGCTTCTCCAGACGCTTCTTAAATGCATCTGCCCCTTCCTGTCCGGAATAGCGTGTGATGCATACGCTTCCTACATAAAGGCCTCTGCTGGTAAATTCATGCATCAGGCGGAGCACATCCTCATCATAGGTGATGCCAAGATCGCCGCGGACCTTATTTTTCTCAATATCAGGCGCACTGATGACGATTACGATCTCTGCCTGGTCGGAAAGCTGCATAAGCATACGCAGTTTGCTGTCCGGCTCAAATCCCGGAAGAACACGGGATGCGTGATAGTCGTCAAATAATTTGCCTCCGAATTCCAGATAAAGTTTGTTGTCAAATTTGCTGATACGCTCACGAATGTGTTCGGACTGCATTTTCAGATACTTGTCATTATCGAATCCAATTTTTTTCATTCTGCTTTTCCTCTCTCTCTTTCTCTGGTTCCTCATCCATTGTATTTAAAATAAAATGATGCCTGCAAAAAGCAGACAGTTTGCGGTGTGATATAAGTCAAAAAAACCACGTTCCTAGTATACTACAGTTTTCCCGTTAAAAAAAGTATCTATTTGATTTGGAAATGTAAATTTTTTTGCATCTTTTTTCTCAAAAATTCAGAGGGTTTTCACAATATCGCAGTTGATTTATCCGGGTTTTCTCTTTATAATAAAAAGGATAATAAGGAGGAACGAAATGGATAATAATCTGGATAACAATCAAGGCGGACGCCGCCCTGATAAAGGGGATCCGAGAAGAAATCAGGATCCGAACCGCAATAAGAAAAATCATCAGTCCATTCTGGCTTTTCTGATATGTCTTTTGGTTACTCTGGTGTGTTTCAGCCTGTTTACCAATATGCTGCAGGATAATTCCAGTGAGATTACGTATGATAAGTTTATTGACATGGTGAACAATGATGAAGTGAAATCCGTTACACTTCAGTCTGATACCCTGACCATCGTGCCGAAGAAGCAGGTAAGCCCTTATCAGGAGATCAGCTATTACACCAATCTGACAGAAGATGAGACTGCACTTACCAAGCGTCTGGAAGGTACCGGAATCATTTTCAAATCCGAGCCGCCGGATGCATTCGGCGAATTTATGGCAATGATGCTCAGCGTGCTTCTGCCGTCTGTGCTGCTGTTTGTGCTTCTGATGTTCTTCATGCGCCGCATGAACAAAGGCGGCGGTGGCGTCATGGGCGTTGGGAAAAGCCGCGCCAAGGCTTATGTCCAGAAGGAGACCGGAATCACATTCAAGGATGTGGCAGGTCAGGACGAGGCCAAGGAATCCCTGCAGGAGGTTGTGGAGTTTCTCCATAATCCAGGCAAATACGTGGAAATCGGAGCCAAGCTTCCCAAGGGAGCTCTGCTTGTAGGACCTCCAGGTACCGGTAAGACCCTTCTTGCCAAGGCAGTTGCAGGGGAAGCACATGTCCCGTTCTTCTCCCTTTCAGGATCTGAATTTGTGGAGATGTTCGTAGGTGTAGGTGCATCCCGTGTCCGTGATCTTTTCGAGGAAGCCAAGAAGAATGCTCCTTGTATTGTGTTTATTGACGAGATTGATGCCATCGGTAAAAGCCGTGATTCTCATTACGGCGGCGGGAATGATGAGCGTGAGCAGACTCTGAACCAGCTGCTTGCAGAGATGGATGGATTTGATACTTCCAAGGGTCTTCTGATCCTGGCTGCAACCAACCGTCCGGAGGTTCTGGACCCGGCACTTCTTCGTCCAGGCCGTTTTGACCGCCGTGTGATCGTTGACCGTCCGGATCTGAGAGGCCGTATTGATATTCTGAAGGTTCACGCCAAGAACGTGCGTCTTGACGATACCGTTGATTTCGAGGCCATTGCCCTTGCCACATCCGGTGCTGTTGGTTCTGACCTTGCAAATATGGTTAATGAAGCAGCCATCCTGGCAGTTAAGAATGGCAGGCATGCAGTTTCCCAGAAGGACCTGCAGGAGTCTGTAGAGGTGGTGCTTGTTGGTAAAGAGAAGAAAGACCGCATTCTGAGCGCACAGGAGCGCCGCATTGTTTCTTATCATGAGGTTGGACATGCGTTAGTAAGCGCTCTTCAGAAGGACGCAGAGCCGGTTCAGAAGATTACCATTGTGCCCCGTACTATGGGCGCACTTGGCTACGTAATGCAGGTTCCGGAGGAAGAGAAGTACCTGAATACCCAGAAGGAGCTGGAAGCCATGCTGGTAGGCTATCTGGGCGGCCGCGCTGCAGAGGAAATCGTATTCGACAGTGTGACCACAGGTGCGTCCAATGATATTGAGCAGGCGACCAAGGTTGCCCGTGCCATGATCACCCAGTATGGTATGTCCAAGAAATTCGGCCTTATGGGACTTGCCACTCAGGAGAACCAGTACCTCAATGGCCGCGCAGTGCTGAACTGCGGCGACGATACAGCCACAGAGGTTGACCATGAGGTAATGGAACTGCTTCGGGTTTCTTATGAGGAAGCCAAGCGCCTGATTAGCAGCCACAGAGAAGCTCTTGACAAGATCGCTGCATATCTGATCCGCAAGGAGACCATCACCGGCAAAGAGTTTATGATCATTTTCCGCGCTGTAGAACATGGTCTGGAGGTTTCTGACGAGCTGGATAAAGAAGGGCTGAAGGCTCTGGATGAGGCTGTGAAGGCACTGACAGAGAAAAAAGAGCAGGCTGAAAACAATACAGATGCAAAGATGTCTGGCGAAGACGGTCAGGCGGAGCAGAAAGGCAGTGCAGAGTCAGAGAGCAATGAAGCAAAAGCTGTTTCTGAGACTGCTGCCACAGTGGATACAGCGGAAGCTACAGCTTCTTCCGAGAACCCGGCAGACTCAGCCGACCCCCAGAATCTGTAAATTTCAGAATTTTCACATACAGATGACAATATAGGACAGAATAAGAACCGGGAGCATTCCCGGTTCTTTTCAGAAGGAGAAATAGTATGTTCCTGATCGAAGAAGAATTAAAAAAGCTTCCCGGTAAGCCGGGAGTTTACATTATGCACGGGGAGAAGGACGAGATTATTTATGTAGGCAAGGCTGTCAGCCTGAAGAACCGCGTCCGCCAGTATTTCCAGAGCAGCCGCAACAAAGGTGCCAAAATTGAGCAGATGGTCACCCACATCACAAGGTTTGAATATATTGTCACCGATTCCGAGTTAGAAGCACTGGTGCTGGAGTGCAACCTGATCAAGGAGCACCGTCCAAAATACAATACCATGCTAAAGGATGACAAAACCTACCCCTTTATCAAAGTAACTGTAAATGAACCCTACCCCAGAGTTCTTTTTTCCAGAACTATGAAAAAGGACAAGGCGAAATATTTCGGTCCCTACACAAGTTCCACCGCAGTCAAAGATGTCATTGAGCTGGTGCGGAAGATTTACATGGTCCGTTCCTGCAACCGCACGCTGCCAAGAGACTGCGGCAAAGACCGCCCCTGCCTGTATTATCACATGAAGCAGTGCACAGCCCCCTGCCAGGGAAATGTAAGCGAGGAAGAATATAAGAAAAACATTGCTCAGGTGCTCCACTTTCTCAACGGAAATTTCCAGGAAACCATTGACCAGCTGACGGAGAAAATGATGGCAGCCTCAGAGGATATGCGCTTTGAGGACGCAGCTGGATACCGTGACCTGATCAACAGCATCAAACGGATTGGAGAGCGGCAGAAGATCACCACCTACGGGGAAGAGGACAGGGACATTATTGCAGTGGCCATGGACGAAAGCGAGGATCTGCGGGAGCAGGACGCAGTGGTGCAGGTATTTTTCATGCGCGGCGGCAAGCTGATCGGAAGAGACCATTTCTTTTTGCGGGTTGCAAGAGGAGATACCAAGGAACAGGTGCTGTCCAGTTTCCTGAAGCAGTTTTATGCGGGTACCCCATTTATTCCTGCGGAAATCATGCTGCAGAAAGAAATCGAAGATGCGGATATTATTGAGGACTGGCTGTCCTCCCGAAGAAAGCAGCGTGTTCATATCCGGGTGCCAAAGAAAGGCACCAAGGAGAAGCTGGTAGAGCTGGCCAAAGAAAATGCCTGGATGGTTCTTTCCAAGGACAGAGAGCGGATCAAAAGAGAGGAAGGCCGTACCATCGGTGCAGTTAAGGAAATTGAGGGATGGCTTGGACTGAAGAACCTTGTGCGTATGGAAGCCTACGACATTTCCAATATCAGCGGATTTGAATCAGTAGGCTCCATGGTGGTTTATGAAAAAGGCAAGCCCAAGCGCAGTGATTACCGCAAATTCAAGATCAAATGGGTGCAGGGACCAAATGATTACGCAAGCATGGAAGAGGTGCTTACAAGGCGTTTTACCCATGAATCCAAGGGGGAATTCGACAGCTTTTCCAGATTTCCGGACCTGATCCTGATGGATGGAGGCCGGGGCCAGGTAAACATTGCCCTGAAGGTTCTTGGCGAGCTTGGAATTGACATTCCGGTATGCGGCATGGTAAAGGATGACAACCACCGCACAAGAGGGGTGTATTTCAACAATGTGGAGATTCCCATCGACACATCCAGTGAGGGCTTTCATCTGGTCACAAGGATTCAGGATGAAGCTCATCGTTTTGCCATCGAATATCACCGCTCCCTCAGAAGCAAGGAGCAGGTGCACTCTGTTCTGGATGATATCCCTGGAATCGGGGAAACAAGGCGCAAGGCCCTGATGCGCAGGTTCCGCTCTATTGAGAATATCCGGGATGCTTCCGTGGAAGAATTAAGCCAGACAGAATCCATGAATATGCAAAGTGCAGAATCTGTATATACATTTTTTCACAAGATTCAACATTGAAGTTATAAGAAGAATTGTGTATAATAAAAAAGAGTGCGGTTTTCCGTCAAAACATCAAATAAAAAGGAGATAAAAGCATGAAAGGTGTACAGCTTACCAAGCTGGCGCAGGAACTGAATCTGACCAACCTGACGCCTGATATTGACCTTACAGAAATTTATGTGAAGACAGCAGAAATAAATCGTCCGGCTTTGCAGCTTACAGGATACCTGGAGCATTTTGCAAACGAGCGTGTTCAGATCATCGGATATGTAGAGTATACTTATCTGATGCAGTTAAGTGATGAGGAGCGGGCATTTAAGTACGAGCGTTTTATCTCCAGCAAGATTCCCTGCGTAATCTTCAGCACCATGACAAGACCGTCCCAGGATATGATCGATCTTGCCTATAAGTACAATGTACCGACCTTCGTTACAGAGAGAACCACATCCAGCCTTATGGCGGAGATCATCCGTTGGCTTGGCGTTCAGCTGGCTCCCTGCATTTCCATTCACGGTGTGCTTGTGGATGTTTATGGTGAGGGTGTCCTTATTACAGGCGAGAGCGGAATCGGCAAGAGCGAGGCAGCCCTTGAGCTGATCAAGCGTGGTCACCGTCTTGTAAGTGATGACGTGGTAGAGCTGCGCAAGGTAAGCGATGTAACACTGGTTGGTTCCGCACCGGATATCACTCGTCATTTTATTGAGCTTCGCGGTATCGGCATCATTGATGTGAAGACCCTGTTCGGTGTTGAGAGCGTTAAGGATACCCAGTCTGTTGACCTGGTCATCAAGCTTGAGGAGTGGGACCGCGACAAGGAATATGACCGTCTGGGACTTCACGAGGAATATACAGAGTATCTTGGAAATAAGATCGTGTGTCATTCCCTTCCTATTCGTCCGGGACGTAATCTGGCGGTTATCGTTGAGTCTGCGGCAGTCAACCACAGACAGAAGAAGATGGGCTACAATGCAGCTGAGGAGCTGTACAAGCGTGTTCAGGCAAATATTGCCAGAAAGCGTGAGGAGTAAGCTTTATACAGGGACTTTCCCGGCAGGGAGAGGGAACCAGGAAGCCTGCGGCGCTTTTTTCGGGCAGTTAATTGCATAGAGTTAGAAAGGATGGAAATTTACAATGGGTATGTATTGTTTTGGAATTGATGTGGGCGGAACTTCCGTAAAATGCGGATTATTCCTGACCAATGGAACTCTGGTTGAGCAGTGGGAGATCCCTACCAGATTGGAGAATAACGGTTCTTCGATTCTTCCGGATGTTGCAGACGCAATTAAGGTAAAGCTGGATGAGCGAGGAATTACCAAGGATAATGTAGATGGTGTAGGTATCGGCATTCCAGGACCTGTCAATGAGAATGGAGAGGTTCCTATGGCAGTAAACCTTCACTGGGGCTTTAAGGCCGTTGCAAGCGAATTAAGCGCACTGACAGGACTTCCTGCAAAGGCAGCTAATGACGCTAATATTGCAGCTCTTGGAGAGGCATGGAAGGGTGCTGCAGAAGGCTCTAAGAATGTGATCATGGTAACTCTTGGAACCGGTGTTGGAGGCGGTATCATCATTGACAGCAAGATTATTGCAGGCCATCATGGTGCCGGCGGTGAGATTGGACATGCATGTGTAAATCATAACGAGGTTCGTCCATGCAACTGCGGCAATCACGGATGTCTGGAGCAGTATGCGTCCGCTACCGGTATTGTACGCGTAGCCAATGACATTCTGGAGGAGAGCCAGGAAGACAGCAAAATGCGTCATGTGGAGAAGCTTTCCGCAAAGAACGTGCTTGACTTCTACAAAGAAGGAGATGCACTGGCTGTTAAGACAATGGAGAAGGTTGGAGATATTCTGGGAAGCACACTTGCTATGTTTGCCTGCGTAACGGACCCGGAGGCCATCGTAATCGGCGGCGGTGTATCCAAGGCTGGTAAAGCTCTTACAGACTGCATCCAGAAATACTATCAGAAATATGCATTCCCGTCCTGCAAGAGCACACCGATCATTCTTGCAAGCCTTGGAAATGATGCTGGTATCTACGGTGCAGCACGTATGGTGATCAAGGACTGATGCTCCAAAAATCAGCAGGTGCGAAGCATTTGGCTGCTCACTTTTAACTGTACATGTAATACATAAAAAACGCCCGGCGAAGATCTGTTCATCTGAACATTTCCTCGCTGGGCATTTTATTTTGCATTTAAGATTTCAAATATAAAAGTTTTGATCTGACATTCTGCTTAATCGTAATAGTAAATATTATCATCACCGTTATCAGCTCCGGCATCTTCACCGCCGTTATCACCGCCGTCGCCGCTTCCGTCATCCGGAACATCGATTACTCCGTCATCCGGATTCTCAGTGGTACCGTCCGGGTTCTCCGGATCAGGAGTTGGAGTGAGCTGTTCGTCAAAAATCTCCATTTCTTCTTCATCTTCATCATAATCATAGAAGTGCTGATCACAGTAATCGGTTGGCATGGTTCCCACATCGAAATATTCCTCTGTAACCGGGCAGCCGGCTCTTGGAAGAAGTCCTGTCTCAGAACAGATGCTGATCTGCTCAATACCGGCTGGCTGTTCGAATTCCTTGTATTCCATTCCCTGATGGATACGGTTCATAACCTTGCGCCACAGGGTCTTGTGGAAGTTGCGGGCATCACCTTCCGGCATCTTCTGGTTGCCGTCGTAACCGGACCATACTGCACAGGTGTAATATGGGGTGTAGCCTACGAACCAAAGGTCATTGTAATCCTCTGTAGTACCTGTCTTACCTGCAATTGCCATATTGTCAAGCTGGCATGCAGTACCGGTACCGTTCTGTACAACGTCCTCCATAGCACTGGTAAGAAGATAAGCAGTGGTCTCCTTGATTACGGAACGTCCTGCTGAATTGTTCTCAATGAGTACGTTTCCATTGTGGTCAAGGATCTTGGTGTAGTAAACCGGCTTGATATAATTGCCGTTATTTGCAATGGCTGCATATGCTGCACAAAGCTCTACGTTGGTAACACCGTAGGTCAGACCGCCAAGTGCTGTAGGAAGGTTGGCATCTGTAAACACATTGCCGTTGGCATCTGTGTCAGCCTCTGTGCCATGGGCAAGAGTGGTGAAACCAAAGTTATCCAGATATTTCAGACCAAGCTCCGGGGTAACATCCTCGAAACACTGGACTGCAACGGTATTGACAGAATTACGGATCGCGGTGCGAATGGTAGTGGTACCATTGAAGGAACCGCTGGCGTTGTTGACCGGAGCGCCATTTTCATAAGTGATAGGCTCATCCTCATAAGTGGTAGCCAGAGTCATGCCCTTCTCATTCAGAGCAGGTGCATAAGTGGATACGATCTTGAAAGTAGATCCAGGCTGACGGGTACTGTCTGTAGCACGGTTCAGCGTCAGGCTGGCTGTCTTCTCACCGCGTCCTCCGATGATCGCTTTCACATATCCGGTATGCTGGTCAATGACAGTCATTGCTGACTGCGGCTGAGGTATGAAATTCACACGCTCTGCCACAACTGTGCTTCCGTCAGAAAGGATATCCGCTTTGTAACGGTCTACATAGGTCTGTGCCTCATCCTGAGAGTCAAACAAAAGGTCAAAGGATGAATCCTCGTTCTGGAAGTAGAGCTTCAGCATTTCCTTGCTGTAGTTGACCTCTGTGCCGTCAGGCTTCTTCACAGTAAGGGCATATTCCAGGGAATACTGCACATAATCCGGATAGTTGGACGGATCTGCGTATTCTTCATCCAGAATATTCTGAATGTCAGGATCCTGGGTGGTCATGATCTTCAGACCGCCGCTGTACAGAAGGTTCTGTGCCTGGGTCTTGGTATATCCCTTGATATTCATCAGGTCATTGACAACCTGCTGGGTAAGCTCATCCTCGAAATAGGAGTAAGTCTTGCTTTGAGACTGTGTATTGTAAGCCTGTGCTTCCTGAATGCGGGTATAGACATCATCATTAATGGCTTCGTCATACTGCTCCTGGGTGATATATCCCTGATCCAGCATGTGATCCAGAACTTCCTTACGTCTCTTGGCATTCTCTTTCGGGTTCTCAATGGGATTGTATTTGGTAGGAGCCTGGGTGATACCTGCGATGGTAGCACACTCAGAAAGGTTCAGATCCCATACATCCTTATTGAAATACTGGCGGGCTGCTGCCTGCACACCGTAAGCGCCTGCACCAAGGTTGATGGTATTCAGGTAATTCTCAAGGATTACATTTTTATCATTGATCTTCTTCTCAATCTCAATGGCAAGGTACTGCTCCTGAAGCTTACGCGTAAATCTTTCAACTTGGGTGGACTCGTTGGTCCAGTTGGTGAAGACATTGTTCTTCAGAAGCTGCTGGGTAATGGTACTTGCACCCTCTGAAAAGCCTCCGCTGGTAAGTGCTTTCACACCGGCACGGAGAATACCTCTCACATCGATTCCGTTATGCTCGTAAAAACGCTCATCCTCAATGGCAACGACTGCATGCTGCAGATCCTCGGGAATCTGGTCGATGGATACCGGAAGACGGTTGGCATTAGGTGCTGCCAGCTTACGGATCTGGTTTCCATTGCAGTCGTAGAGGAAAGTAGCATAGCCAAGGGGCATGATGTCCACTTCATCTACATCCGGTGTATTGGCAAGGATTCCGCGGATGGAACCGATTCCAAGACTGGATACCCCGACGCAAAGGGCAATCAGACCGATGAAAAGGACTCTGATAAACGAAACATGAGCTCTTTTCCCCATCATGGACGAGCGGGAAATAAGAGAATTCCGCTTCTTAGAGGCCGATTTTTTTCCGTAGTTCATGATAAACCTCCTTTATAATCCGTTCTATTATATCAAATCTCAATTCGTAAATAAACCCTAAAATCGAATATTTCTGTGAACTCTTTACCAAATCCGTTCCCATCTTAAGGCATTTTTTCCAGAAAAAAGAATTTCTATGCTTTATTATAGCAGATGGTGGGCTGCTCTTTCGAAAAATGCATTTTCCTGGGGTGGAAACCAGGGAGAATTCATGTTAAACTATAGGAAAATGGATGTCCAGGCAGGAAATGGACATCTGTGGAGAAACAAGCTTGGAGGTTCCGGTATGCTGGAAAATTATAAGACCATCTATGCTAGCGGTGAGGGAGAGATCACAGAGAAGAAATCCCGTTTTATTGCCACTGTCCGTCTGGTAGAAAAAGAAGAGGACGCTCTTGCTTTTATAGAAGAAATGAAGAAGAAATACTGGGACGCCAGACATAACTGTTACGCCTATTCCATCGGGGAACACCGGGAATTTACAAGATGTAGCGATGACGGCGAGCCCTCAGGAACTGCAGGCAGGCCTATGCTGGATGTGATTCTCGGAGAGGACATCTACAATGTAGCCGTGGTTGTCACCAGATACTTCGGAGACGTGCTTCTTGGCACAGGCGGCCTTGTGAGGGCTTATTCCGGAGCCGTGCAGGCAGGCCTTGGGGCAAGCAAGGTAATTGAGAAGCATCACGGCATTTCCCTGGCGCTTACAGCGGATTATACAGCCATCGGCAAGCTGCAGTACATTGCCGGGGAAAATCAGCTGCCCATTCTTGACACAGAATATACGGACAGAGTGATTATGCACCTTCTTGTGCCAAATGACCAGGCAGGAAGAATTGAGAAAACCATCACAGAAGCCACCAGCGGAAGAGTGAAGATGGAGAAGGAAAAAGAGCTGTATTTTGCGGATGTGGACGGCGAGATTATAGTATTTGACCATTAAAAATAAAAATGCTCAGGGAATATTCGGCAGCTGCGAATTTCCCTGAGCATTTGTGCACTCATATGTGATTTATGATCAGCATTTCTCTGGTTCCGGATAATCTACGTCGAAGGTATCCACTGTCATGGATTTGATCTTCTGTTCGTCAAGAGGTCTGTCGCTGTAGTCGGTATCGGTCTCGGCAATCTTGTTCACAACATCCATTCCCTCGATCACTTTGCCGAAAGCAGCGTATGCGCCGTCAAGATGCGGAGCATTCTTGTGCATGATGAAGAACTGGCTTCCTGCTGAATCCGGATGCATGGCTCTTGCCATGGAAAGAACGCCCTCAGTATGTCTTAAGTCATTCTTCACGCCGTTCTGTGCGAACTCACCCTTAATGCTGTATCCCGGGCCGCCCATTCCGGTTCCGTCCGGGCATCCACCCTGGATCATAAATCCGCAGATAACGCGGTGGAAGATCAGTCCGTCATAAAAGCCCCTCTTCACAAGGCTGATAAAGTTATTTACAGTATTCGGTGCGATTTCCGGATATAATTCTGCTTTCATCACATCGCCATTCTCCATGGTGATGGTAACAACTGGATTTGCCATAGTTTAATCTCCTTTTTCAAAAAGTATTGTATTTCGTTATTCGTTCTATTATAATATGCAAAGAACAATTCTGCAAGGAAAAACGGTTAAAAAGGAGCTTTACAAAGCTATGATAAAAGAAACATTCAGCCCCGAGGAGACCTTTTCATTTGGAAAATGGATCGGGGAAAATGCCCTTCCCGGTCAGGTATATACCCTGGTTGGAGATTTAGGGGTAGGCAAGACGGTTTTCACCCAGGGAGTGGCAGCAGGGCTTGGCATCACAGAGCCTGTGAACAGTCCTACCTTTACCATTATTCAGGAATATGAGACAGGGCGCATGCCCTTTTACCACTTTGATGTATACCGGATCGGGGACATTGAAGAGATGGAGGAAATCGGCTACGATGATTACTTCTACGGAAACGGAATCTGCCTCATCGAGTGGGCGAACCTGATCGAGGAGATCCTGCCGGAACACATCATTGAGATCACCATTGAGAAAAATCTGGAGAGAGGTTTCGACTACCGTAAGATCACGGTAACCGGACTTCCGGAATAAAAGTCCCCGGACAAGACTTCCGGCTTCAGAGAAAAAAGCCAAAAGCGGGGCAGACAAGGAGAAAATATGAAGATTTTAGGATTAGACAGCTCAGGAATCGTCGCTTCCGTAGCCATAGTGGAGGAGGACAACCTGATCGCCGAATATACAGTGAATTACAAAAAGACACATTCCCAGACACTTCTTCCCATGCTGGATGAGCTGGCGAAGATGACAGAACTGGACATGGACACCATTGATGCTATCGCAGTGGCAGCAGGACCGGGCTCCTTCACCGGACTTCGTATCGGATCTGCCACAGCCAAGGGACTTGGTCTTGCGTTGAAGAAGCCTCTTGTGGAGATCCCCACAGTGGACGCTCTGGCGTACAATTTATATGATGCGAAGGCTTTGATCTGCCCGATCATGGATGCAAGAAGAAGCCAGGTTTATACGGGAATCTACCGTTTTGAGGACCATAAGCTGGTGACGGTGGAAGCACAGATGGCAGTGCCTATGATGGAAATGATCGACAAGCTGAATGAGAGAGGGGAAGAGGTAATCTTCCTTGGAGACGGTGTTCCTGTTTTTGCGAAAATGATCCAGGAGAATCTGAAGGTGCCCTATTCCTTCGCACCTGCACATGTGAACAAGCAGAGAGCCGCAGCAGTCGCAGCTCTTGGCGCACTCTACGCGAAAGAGGGCAAGGTGGTAACGGCCATGGAGCATGTGCCGGAATATTTAAGGGTTTCCCAGGCTGAACGGGAACGTGCGCAGAAGCTGAAGGAGCAGGAAGCAGCAGGCGAGGCTGCAAAGAACGAGGTGCAGCCATGATCCTTCGGGAAATGCTGGTGGATGACCTGGAACAGGTAATGAAGATCGAGATAGAGCTTTTTTCACCGCCCTGGACCAAGGAGGGATTTTTTACCTATCTCACACGTAAGGACGCCATGTTCCTGGTTGTGGAAGAGAAAGGGGAAATCCTGGCTTACTGCGGGCTTCTTATGGTTCTGGATGAAGGGGACATTACCAATGTGGCAGTGCGTCCGGACAGACAGAGAGAGGGAATTGGGCATTTTCTCATGGACAGCCTGATCCGCCTTGCGGAACAGCAGGGGATTACCACCATCCATCTTGAGGTTCGTGTTGGAAACAGGACGGCAATCCGTCTTTACGAAAGAATAGGATTTACAAGAGACGGGATCCGCAAAAAATATTATACGGATCCCGTGGAAGATGCTTTACTTATGACGAGGCAGGCACAGAAGGTTCCACAAAATTAAGAACAAGGCTGCAAGACAGCTGAATATAAGACCAAGGGACTTACCGGGCGCATGGAATTCAAGTACGATTTCATGTGCCCCTTTTTGTAAAGGAAATCCAACGAAGGCTTTGTTAACCTGAACCGGGGTCACTTCAGTGCCGTCCACATAAGCTTTATAGCCATTAGAATAGGTATAGGAGGTAACGAAATAGCCATCCTCCGGCATGGTAATGGTGCTGTTTACAATCTGTTTTCCGGCGGTGTCATGTTCCTGAACCGTTACCACTCCCGGATGGGAAAGGGCAGACAAAGGAATGGTGTAAGCGGAAACATTTTTTATTTCATAATCCCCCTTGGAAAATGTGATTTCCAGGGAATCCCGATCCTGGTCACTGGATAACATATATCTGAAGGTATGATTGTTGTTTGGATAAGGAGCCAGGGAACCGGAAAGCCGGTTGCGGACGCCATCAATAATAATAGAAACGTCCCGTTCCCCGTCGTATTCTACATCAAAGGAAATCAGCAAAATAGTGGAAGCTGTCAGCGTTTCGGGCAGCTTTTTCTCCACTGTGATGTTCTTTTTGGAAGTTTCCCTGGAGAAGAAATCTCCGGGAAGCGTGTAGTTCTTCATCTGGGAAACATAGGGCGTGGATTTTAATGCCGTATCATCACTGGCACCAGAAACAATCGTACGGTTTGCAAGGGTATCCAGGTTTTCCGGGTAGGAAAGCTGGTCGTAATCGTCCTCTGTCATCAGCGCCGTGCTTCCATAGGCAAAGGGCAGAACATTTTCATTTTCCGCAAGCACATGTCCCGCTTTTTCCTGAAGCACCGTGTATCCGGCAGGAACCTTATCTGCCTTGGTCTGAATGTAGCGCACGCCCATCAGGTATTCCTGGAAAGGATTTTCATCGGCAGTCATTGCCACACGGTTGCGGATGCTGATGGGCATTTTCAGAATGTCATAAATCAGATTGTTGTAGGTACTGTTGGTAATAGAAGAATACAGGGTACTCTTGTTCTGATCTCCGGTGATCACATAATTGGTATTGTTGGAAGGATGCTCAATAATGTCAAAACGTGACTGCGTATTTTCACAGTAACCTTCCAGATCCTCCTGGGAAAAATAATCCCTGGATTCATCAGAGCGGGAGGCGTACCGTTCTTCCTGACCCTTGGCAAGATAAAGCATAGCCGGGACCGCGCAAAGAAGAACCAGTCCGCAGATGTTTGCAAAAAGCGGCCTGCATGGAAGAGAAAACTCCTTCTTTTCCAGGAAAAGGGAAATCGTCACCACCAAAAGAAGCAAAATCAGGTCAGCCATAGTAAGGTGACGCACCTGGTCATTGCGAAGCAGGAAAACAAGCTGCACGATCACCGGAATGGCACAAAGCAGCGTCAGGGGCAGGCTGTGGCGTATTTTTTTCAAATGAAGGCCTTCCAGCGCCTGGGCTGTGAGATACAGGATCAGGGGAAGGAAAGGAATCAGGCTTTTGGGCCGCACGTATAAAGTTGCATTTAAGATCCAGTAAAAAATGTCAAAAAACAGCAGTGCAAAAATAGCAATGGCAAGCTTGCGGGTCCTTTTTTCCCGGATACAGAGAAACAGGGCATAGAGGCAGATTACCGTAAGGCCGCAGCCGTAAGGACTGTAAAGGATGCTGTCAAGGGTTGGGTTCACACCCAGGATCTTTAAAAGGGAGGTGCTGTTTCCAGTGTCTTTTTTGTTCCCCAAAATAGCAAGTCCGGTTGGCAGAAGGAGAAACATGTTCATGGATACCGCAATGGACACGTCGAGAATATAGTTCCACCAGATTTTATGCTTTATTTTTTTACGGATGGTTTCCTCTGCATTCTGGAGGAAATCCGGCAGCAGATGAAATATGTAAAGAATGCACGCCGTAAAGCAGGACGGGAAAAAATAAAAGCTGTGCAAAATGCAGAAAAACAGGGAAATCACCAGCCCTACATGGGGACGAAAACGGTATTTTGCGGCTTTTCGCACATCCAGGATCTGATCCAGAAACAAAAAGGCCAGGATCAGAAATGGCATATAATTTACAAACATGATCTGTCTGTGCGCCTGGAAAAAGCAGTTTGCAGTGAGATAAAAAAATCCGCATGCAAAGCTGGTAAAATCAGAAAATCCCTTTCTGTGAAGCCAGTAATAAATAAGTCCTCCGCCCAAAAGAATTTCCAGTATGGCGTATCCCTGAATGAAATAGGCCATTGCAATACCTGGGAAAAGGTAGGAAATCAGCACATCCGGCCGCATGAAACCGTAATAGGACAGGGAAAAGAAGTTGGTTCCTCCGCCGAGCCCTGTGAAATCTGGAAAAAGCTGTCCGGTAGCATAGAAATTTTTTCTCATATAATCCGCAATGGTCATATGCTGGGAGTACCAGTCTGTCTGGGAACCAAACCAGGATCCCTCCGGAATCAGTCTCCAGATGAGAAAGCTTCCCGCAGATAGAAGAAGCAATAAAATAACAAAATTTCTCCGGGTGAATTTTTGAGGTCTGCTGCAGAAAATCATAGTAAGTCCTTTCTTGAGTCCTAGAGCGTGTTTGAAAAATCATTCCTGCAATCTGCACGCCCCACTTTGCGGTATATTTCACCCGAATTCGGCCTACGTAGCCCGCTACGACGCCCTCATCCGGGCAAAATCTCCCACAAATTGTGACGCACATCTTGCAGAAAGCCTTTTTCAAATACGCTCTAAAGCTGTTGTGGCAGGTTGTTAACTGTAATTTTGATATCAAAACACATTGTATGCCGTTTGTCAAGTTACAGTGCCTGATTTTACAGGGAAAAGCTTAAGAGAAAAGGCGGGAAAATCTGAAGAATTTCTGAATATTTTCCCGATTCACAAGTCCAGCCACTTGTTTTAGCAAACCGCTTGTGTTAAACTTTCCCAGAGAATGTTAAATGAAAAGAGGATATTTTAATATATGTTAGATGTTTGTCTGGTTGGAACCGGAGGAATGATGCCACTTCCAAGAAGGTGGCTGACTGCCCTGATGACCCGGTATAAAGGAAGCAGTCTTCTCATTGACTGCGGTGAGGGAACCCAGGTTGCCATTAAGGAAAAAGGCTGGAGCTTCAAGCCCATTGACGTGATCTGCTTCACCCATTTTCACGGCGACCACATCAGCGGCCTTCCGGGACTTCTTCTTACAATGGGAAATGCGGAGCGCACAGAGCCATTGACTTTGATTGGCCCGAAAGGCCTTGAGAGAGTGGTAAATGCTCTTCGGGTGATCGCGCCTGAGCTTCCTTTTGAACTGAAATTTATTGAGATCAACGGTCCGGAACAGGTTTTTGAGATTAATGGCTACCGGATCACGGCATTTCGCGTAAACCACAATGTACTTTGCTACGGATATACTCTGGAGATTCTTCGTCAGGGGAAATTTTCCCCGGAGCGTGCCCGTGAGCAGGGAATTCCTCTGGAATACTGGAATCCGCTGCAGAAGGGAAATGTAATCGAGGCAGACGGCGTGACATACACACCGGATATGGTGTTAGGACCTGCTAGAAAAGGCCTGAAGGTTACTTACACCACAGATACCCGCCCAACAGAATCCATTGTGAAGCATGCCCCGGGTTCTGATCTTTTTATCTGCGAGGGAATGTACGGGGAGGATGACAAGCTGGAGAAGGCAAAGGGTTATAAGCATATGACCTTCCGCGAGGCTGCCGCCCTTGCAAGAGACGCCGGAGTGAAGGAAATGTGGCTGACCCATTACAGCCCGTCACTGATCCGCCCGGATGAATATATGGATATGGTAAGAGGAATTTTCCCCAATGCTTATCCAGGCAAAGATGGAAAAACAATGGAATTAAATTTTGAAGAGGATTAAAGAATGAAAGATACATTAATTCTTGCAATAGAGAGCTCCTGTGACGAAACTGCAGCTTCCGTAGTAAAAAACGGCAGGACCATTTTATCAAACGTGATCTCTTCCCAGATCGCACTTCATACCTTATATGGAGGCGTTGTGCCGGAAATCGCGTCACGCAAGCATATTGAGAAAATAAACCAGGTGATCAAGGAGGCACTGAAAGAGGCGGGTGTCACCCTGGATGATCTGGATGCAATCGGTGTTACCTACGGTCCCGGACTTGTAGGTGCCCTTCTTGTAGGCGTAGCAGAGGCCAAGGCAATTGCATATGCAAAGAAGCTTCCCCTTGTAGGCGTTCATCACATCGAGGGACACGTTTCCGCCAACTATATTGAGCATCCTGACCTGGAACCGCCGTTTCTGTGCCTGATCGTATCTGGCGGACATACCCATCTTGTAATCGTAAAGGACTACGGCGAGTTTGAGATTCTGGGACGCACCAGGGATGATGCAGCGGGAGAGGCCTTTGACAAGGTTGCCCGTGCCATTGGACTTGGTTATCCGGGAGGACCTAAGGTGGATAAACTGGCCCGTGAGGGAAATCCGGATGCCATTGTTTTCCCAAAAGGAAAGCTGGGGGACTGCCCATACGATTTCAGCTTCAGCGGCGTGAAGTCTGCAGTTTTGAACTATATCAACAATGCCCAGATGAAAGGGGAGGAGATCAACCGCGCAGATCTTGCCGCTTCCTTCCAGAAATCTGTGGTAGACGTACTGGTGGAGCATACCATGCTTGCAGCCAAGGACTATCATATGGATAAAATTGCCATTGCAGGCGGCGTTGCATCCAACGGTGCCCTTCGTGAGGCTATGACCAGAGCATGTGAAAAAAGAGGATACAAATTCTACCGTCCGTCCCCGATCTTCTGTACAGACAATGCGGCAATGATCGGCGTTGCGGCTTACTATGAGTATATAAAAGGAACCCGTCACGGCTGGGATCTGAATGCGGTTCCAAATCTGAAGCTGGGAGAAAGATAATGGAGCAGGGCAGATGTACAGCCATTGTTCTGGCAGCAGGACAGGGCAAAAGAATGCACAGCAAAATACAGAAACAGTTTCTGGAAATAGGAGGGAAACCCATTCTGTATTATTCTATGGAGTGTTTTCAGAAGAGCCCGCTGATCCAGGATATAATTCTGGTGACGGGAGAAGATATGATTTCCTATTGCCAGAGTGAAATTGTGGAGAAATATGGCTTTACCAAGGTTTGCAAAGTGACTGCAGGCGGAAAAGAGCGCTATGATTCCGTGTATGCGGGACTTTTGTGCTGTCAGGATACCGATTATGTGTATATTCATGATGGAGCCAGACCCTTTGTCACAGAGGAGATGATCCAGAGAGGCTATGAGGCTGTGAAAAGGACAAATGCGTGCGTTATGGGCATGCCATCCAAGGATACCGTGAAGCTTGCAGATCCGTCAGGCTATATTAAAGAGACCCCGGACCGCAAAATTGTATGGAATATTCAGACTCCTCAGATATTTTCTTATGATCTGATTCGCGGAGCCTATGAAAGCATCCGTAAGAAAGACATGAGTAATGTGACAGATGACGCCATGGTAGTAGAGCAGGAGACGGGAACGAAGATCCTTCTGGTGGAGGGATCTTATCAGAATATTAAGATCACAACCCCGGAAGATCTGGCGGTTGCGGAGGCTTTTTTGCGATATTGAACGAATTTTTGAAAAAAATAAAAAATCTTGTTGACACCAAAAGGATTTGATGATAAAATACGTTTTGCACTGACAGAGACAACCTCTTGAGTGAAGGACAACTCCTGATGTGCGAAACGGTTTTATTTGATCATTTATGGAGAGATATCGAAGTGGTCATAACGAGGCGGTCTTGAAAACCGTTTGTCCGCAAGGGCGCGTGGGTTCGAATCCCACTCTCTCCGCTTGTTAAGAACTTTGAAAAAATAATTAAAAAAAGTTCTTGACAAATTAAGAAACATCGGTTATACTAAACAAGCTTTCGTAAGAGAGCAAACAACAACACAGAGAACTACTTAGTAAGTAGGACAATTTGGAGAAGTACCCAAGCTGGCCGAAGGGGCTCCCCTGGAAAGGGAGTAGGTCGTTAATAGCGGCGCGAGGGTTCAAATCCCTCCTTCTCCGCTTTAAATTTCTTTGAAAAAGAAATTTAAAAAAGTTGTTGACAAACATTTGAACATATGATAATATGAACAAGCTGTTTTGAAAACAACAGCAAATAACCTTGATAACTAAACAGTGAAACACATACGATTCTCGAAAATTTCTTTTACAAACATCATTCGAAGAGAATGAACTTTTTAGAACAGTAATGACGAGAGATAACTAAG
>NZ_JAOQJM010000019.1:0-66692 GCF_025566865.1 Blautia acetigignens | reverse complement strand
GGGCTTTTGAGACTTGAACCTCTCATCGCAAAACAATATATGATGAAAGGATGTGAAAAAGTCGAGACAAAGTCTACTCGACGGCTAAAATGGCAGAATACATTCTTATGCATAAGAATATTCCCGTTATTAAAATGGAATTAACAGAAGCAGATGGCATTACAAAAATTCTTGACCTCTACGCCCCGGAGCACCTCCCCATAGGTATTCCAGTGAAAAAGAATACAGTGGATAAAAAGGCTTTAAACATGTGGTGGGCAGACCGCTCTATTCCTTCAAGCCGTTCCGGTGTGCAGGAAGCATTGAATGAAATCGGACTTGCAGATACGAAGATGCTTCTTGTCCGAAGCTTTGGCCTTAGCCTTTCTGATCAGTACTGGATAAAACCAGACGGTACAGATCTTGAATGGAAACGAATTAATTTTTTTGACAACGCTTTTTCCGATGATATAGGAAATGTATTATTTGGCTTGAAAAAAAGAGAGGGGAATTTTGATTTCAGTTCTCCGGATAATACCTCTGATGGCTGCCTGAAAAAAAGGTGGAAAATCATAGATGGAAGAAGATGCCTTCTCAAGGGCGGAAGCAATCCCTTCCGTCAGCAGCCATTCAACGAAGTAATTGCATCCAATATCATGGAGAAACTGGGCATCCCTCACATTCCCTACACGATCCTGTGGGACGATGACATGCCATACAGTGTATGTGAGGATTTTGTTACAAAAGATATGGACCTTGTCAGTGCATGGCGAATCTTTCAGACCCGTAAGAAAAAAAACGATGTATCCGTATATCAGCATTATGTGAATTGCTGTTTGGAACTTGGCGTAAATGTGGTACCTGCACTGGATCAGATGATCGTGATCGATTACATCATTGCAAACGAAGACCGGCATCTGAATAATTTCGGACTTCTTAGAAACGCCGAAACTCTCCAGTGGCTTGGCGCCTCCCCCATTTTTGACAGCGGTTCTTCTTTAGGATACAACAAAGTTCCGTTTGACATCCTTAAGGAAAGAGAAATCATATGCAAGCCCTTCAAGAAATCCCATGACGAGCAGCTTAAGCTTGTCTCTTCCTTTGACTGGATAGATTTCAGGCTGCTGCAGGATACAGGAAAAAAAATCCGCCAGGTGTTTGATGACCAGCGCATCAGCAATTTTATTGACCAGAAACGTATCGATGCAATCGTCCAGTCCACAGAACAACGGATTCAAAAGCTCCAGACCTTTGCAGCACAGAAGAAAACATATTTTATCACTACCGAAAATGATGTAACAGAAAATGTGGCGGATGACTACAGAAATCTTTAATCACTTAAAAGAAGGGGGAAACCGTATAAACAAAAGAAAATGGATCTGCCGGATCCATGTGCCTGGACTGGATGAGCCGGGGAATTATTTTCTGGCTGCGGTTTCGTCATGGCAAATGGAAAACCTACCGGGTCATCTGAGAAATTCCCGATGAAATTTCTGCATCTTTATGTTATACTTTTGCAGGAAAAACAAAGATAAGGAATCGAAAAAATGAATAATGAAATCGTAGTCTGCTTTGAAAAAGGCGGACAAAAAGATATGGCCGAAGTTTTCGCAAGACGAATCGGCGCCGAAATTTCAGAAAAGCCAGGTCCAAAGCTGACCATTCTTTTTCATGCCAAAGGCGTTTCTCTGACCGGATACGGTCTGTCCTATCAGGGAGATTTTGAAAATATGCTGCACAGAGTTACAAATGGAAGACTGCAGCATGAGATGCTGGTCCGGGCTGCCAAATCCGACAAGCCCGGGCGCAAAGCCATAGATGCCACAGCCGGAATGGGAGAGGACGCTTTTCTTCTGGCAGCACAGGGCTATGAAGTTACTTTATTTGAGCAGAACCCAGTGATTGCCGTGCTGCTGAAAGATGCCCTTCGCCGTGCAAAGAAGCATCCGGTCTTAAAGGATATCGCCAGCCGCATGAACCTGGTGCAGGACAATAGTGTAGAGGGAATGTCAAAGCTTCTTGACCCGGTAGACGTGATCTACCTGGATCCCATGTTTCCCGCAAGGCAGAAATCCAGCCTGATCAACAAAAAGCTGCAGCTAATCCAGAAATTGGAGCCGCCCTGCTCAGAGGAAACCGATCTTTTTGACGCGGCCATCAGCGCCAGCCCCTCCAAGATCATTGTAAAACGGCCTCTGAAAAGTGAGTTTCTCGCCGGACGAAAGCCATCCTACACACTAAATGGGAAAGCCATCCGCTACGACTGTTACACCCTTTGACAGGAGAACCCAGCCATGAAGCAGTGCTTTAAATCCATTTACGGTATGCCCATTGGAACCTGGCTTTTGCAGTACCGGATGAATTATGCGGCAGAGCGGCTTCTTGCCAGTCCGGATATCACCATTGCAGACCTGGCAGGCGAGACAGGCTGTGACTATACGAGGCAGACAACTGCAGAATAGAAATGATAGAATCAGAACAGTTAGCAGAAACTAATTGTTCTTTTTTTATGGAAAGGAGCAGGGCTGGTGATTTTGCGTTTTTTCTTTGATTACATGCGTTCCAGATTTCAGGAGAGTATCAGCTATGAGCTAGTGGCAAAGGACAGGCTTGCCATTGGAGATGCCTTAAAGAGAGTGTCTCTTGGATATTTTCAGAAAAACAGCACCGGAACGATCCTTAATTCCATCACTACCGGGCTGAATCTCCTGGAAAATATGGGCATCCGCATGATTGATAATTTTGTAGGCGGATACCTGAACTTCCTGGTGGATTATCCTGGATGAGGCAACCGCCAGTGTTGACCCGGAAAAAAGCAGGATATCTACGCTTCAGCGGTGCGGATGTATGACAACTATACGGAGGGGGATTATGGATAGACCAATCACAACATTATTTATGCTTATGTCCTTAGATGGAAAGATAAGTCCCGGTGCGTCAGATGAGTTAGATGTAGATAAGGATTTTCCCAGGATTGACGGGTTGAAAGAGGGTCTGCCTCAGTATTATGAGATCGAACAGACAACTGATATTGGATAACACCCATTTGACTGAGCATGGTGTCACTTATTTCTGCAGGAAATCTAAGGTGTTTGTGCTGATTACATCGAATAAGGAACATCCTGCTTATAACATTAAGGAAAAAAATCTTCATATTATTTTCCAGGAAGAACTGTCACTGGAAGATGCTCTTCACGAATTAAAATCATTGTATGGATGCGAGAAATTAACAATCCAAAGCGGCGGAACGGTTAATGGATTGTTCCTTCGTGAGAAGCTGTTTGACTATATTGATGTGGTTGTGGCTCCCGTTCTGATCGGCGGTAAGGAAACCGCTTCCTTAATAGATGGCAGTTCCATTACTTCAGAAAATGAATTATCTGGACTGAGCGTGTTGAAACTTATTGACTGCACCATTTTAAATGTCTCGTATATCAGAGTTCGATATCAAGTGATCAGCTGAATTAAAGAAATCAAAATGCCAGACGCCAAGACGCAGTGCAAACCGAGATAATCGGTTTGTGCTGCGTTTTTATTACCGTATTATCCCTGTTGTCAGGCAGTTTTGCATTGTTAGCAGTTTTGTTTGGATAAAGGAACTATCTGGTCGAAAATGTCAAGCCGATTTTTAATTGAAACTGACCGTGTGCCTATGGTATGGCAAGAAAGAAAAGAAAACAATGAAGATTGAAACAAAACGCCTTTTTCTACGGGAAATGACATCAGAGGATTTTAACGCGCTGTATGCTGTGCTTGCTGATTCCGACATCATGCAGCATTACCCTTACACCTTTGACGAGACCCGCGTAAAAAACTGGCTCAACAAAAACATCGAGCGCTACCGCGTGTTTGGCTTCGGCCTGTGGGCGGTTTGCCTGAAATCTACGGGCGAGGTGATTGGCGACTGTGGTCTGACCATGCAGAACATAGGCGGTACGATTCTGCCGGAGATTGGCTATCATATCGCAAAGGCTCACCAGTGCCAAGGCTTTGCAAAAGAAGCAGCGCAGGCTGTGCGTGATTGGACATTTACACATACAACTTTCGGTATGGTGTATTCCTACATGAAAAAGGCAAACATCCCATCCTCCGCTACCGCCCGTGCAAATGGTATGACGCTGCTGAATGAATTTACCGATAGCGAAGACGAGCAGACCGTTGTATACGGCATCAGCCGCGAAGAATGGCAGAATCAGAAAATATCAAAGGAGAGCATATGATGGAAAAAACAACTAAATTATTAGTGTGCGCCGGGACATTGATGCTGATTGCAGGTGTACCGCTGGATCATTCTTTCCTGAAATATAAGAAAGAACTGTGTAACTATGGGTATGAGGTCTCCAAAATCTCAATGAAGGCGCAGACGGTGCATTTTTCCAAGCAGCAGGCGGGCTAACTTAGCTGATAGATTATTGGTGCCAGTCTGCGGATTGAAAATAAAGTCTAAATTGAAAATTTGAGGAGGAATTATGAAGAAAGTCATTATAGGTCTACTTCTCTACTTCTATGTAGCCTTGCAATCATGATGCTTTCTGGCTGTCAGGCTAATATATCCATCGGAACAAATGATACGCTGACTGGTGAAACGTATCCAAATGCCGAAAAATATCAAACCGGCGCTTTTACTTATAAGGCAGCCGATATAAAAGCTGTTGAAATCTATTGGCGTTCTCGCAAAGTAGAAATCACAGAATCGGACAACATAGAGTTTTATGTTAAGGAAAGCAGCGACAAACTGCTTACAGACCGTTCGTATGATTATAAAGGCGACCTGTATGTGTTTGATGAGGGTGCAAGCAATATCATAGTTGAAACGTCAAGTGGAAATCTTAAAATTCAGTAAGGGAGAATTACAATGAAATCACTTAATACCATTCAAAAACTGTCCAAAATTGGAAAGGTACTCAGTAAAATCGCATTTATTTTTTCTGTCATCGGTTTCTGCGGATGTATTGCCGGTTTACTCAGTTTGAACTTTGGAAATGGTCGCCTGATCAAGATTGGCGGAGTTACACTGCACGGACTGATTCCTGAAGAATACGGCTACAACATCAAAAGCATTACCGCAACGCTCTCTGGCTGGCTGATCGTCTGTGCGGGTGAAGCGGTACTCGCAAAATTTGCGGAAAGCTATTTCAAAAACGAACTGAAAGCTAAAACGCCTTTCACACTTGCTGGGGCAAAGAAACTGCTGCAGCTCGGCATTTTGACGATTACCATTCCCACTGCCTGTGCGGTGGCTGGAAGCATTGCAGAGGGAATTATTGCCGGTTTCATGAAAGTTAAACAGACGGAGGCTATGGATATGTATTTTGATAATGAATCGAGTATCGTGTTAGGAATCATGTTCATTCTTGGCTCTCTGCTGTGCCGTTATGGAGCAGAAATGCGGGAACATTCTGGGGAGATCAGGCAATGAAGCTGGAGACAGAGCGCCTTTTCCTACAGGAAATGACATCCGATGATTTTGATGCACTGTATGCCGTACTTGCCGATTCTGACATTATGCAGCATTACCCTTATGCCTTCGATGAAGCACGGGTGCGAAATTGGATCAATAAGAACAGAGAACGTTATCGTGTATTTGGATTTGGCTTGTGGGCGGTCTGGGAGTTATCAAGAACGATTTTCATGACAGGAAAGACCTGACGCCGAATGTGTGCGCAGTGTATACCGAAAAGGAATATCGCTGTAAAGGAATCGCCGGACGCCTGCTTTGCATGGCCGTGGAGGATTTAAGAGCAAATGGAATTTCCCCTGTCTATTTGCTGACTGATCATGTAGGCTTTTACGAACACTATGGCTGTTCCTATGTATGGTTCAAAGCGACGGAGAAACTGAGATGTCGAGAATGTACGTGCATAAGTAATTTGCGGCAACTGGTTTGCAATGTTTCAGATTGGCGTACTTGAAAAAATGGATGCAGAAAAATCTTATTGACATTTCTCCTCTGAAATGGTAAAAAAGTCGTAATAAAAAGGCAATTATGCTCCTCGCAGACAGCTTATTTGAATATGCCAAAAATCCGGAAGTTGGTCCTATTGCAGGCTGGCCGCCCCATAAAAATGTAGAAGAAAGTAAAGAAATAATCAAAAATGTGTTCAATGGAGCTGAGTGTTACGCAATCTGTGAAAAAGGAAGTAACATTGCCATTGGTGCTGTAGAGTTAAAACTGAATGGACATACAGATATGACCGAACGGGATGATGAATGTGAACTTGGATATTGGCTTGGGCAGCCATTCTGGGGACGGGGGTATATGCCAGAAGCCGCCCGTGCACTGCTGCGGCATGGATTTGAAGATCTTGGCATGACAACCATCTGGTGCGGTTATTATGATGGAAACCAGAAATCAAAGCGTGTACAGGAAAAGCTGGGCTTTCTTTTCCATCATACCTGCAATGAAGTTCCTGTTCCGCTTTTAAATGAGATACGTGTTGGACATACCAACATAATGTCAAAAGAACGTTGGGAGGAATTGTATAAATAACAGTTTAGCAGATCAGTGAAAATGTGCTATGAGAAATCGGTATGGTTAAACTGATTGGAAATAGCGGCATATTAAGAAAAAACAATGAAAAGTGAGACGCTAAGACGCAGTACTGATTTATAGAAAGCAGTTACTGCGTCTTTTGTTTTACTCAAAAATGAACAAAATATATGTACCAGGCTATGAATTTTATTGCTGCTGGGCGTGACTGGTAAGAAAAGTAAAAGGAAAATATGGATGCAACTGCGAAATAAAATAGAATTATATAAAATAAGAAGAGTGCTGAAACCAATTGGATGCGTATCAGCGCAAAGAAGAGAAGAAAGATTAATAATTTCATTTAACGGAAACTGGCTGGGCTATATTGAAAAAGGGAAATTACATATAAAGGATAGTGAGGTATCAAAAATATATCTGCCAGAAGCAGCAGTTGTTTTGGATGATAGCGGGGAAAAGTACAGAAAGGTTGACGGAAAATTAAATCCGGATGTATTTCAGTCTCTGGTAATCAGTAGAACCAACCTGTACAGAACCTGGCCTGACTGCTGGAAGCCACTGCGAAACTTGCGGAGCTGTTTTAAAAACTCAGGAAGTTATCCCTGCTACTGGGCATGTGGAATATGTAGCAGAAGAAGAAGTTAAAGCAACCTGCATGGAATCCGGTTGGACCGCGTTGATTAAATGCGCAAAGTGCGAATCTGTATTACAGGAGCAGAAAGAGATTCCAAAAGCAGATCATAAGGAAGTGCTAGATAAAGCGGTAGCGCCAACCTGTACAGAGTCCGGAATAACCACCGGAAAACACTGCGAAACCTGTGGAGAAGTACTGGAAGCGCAGACAGAAATTCCAGCCACTGGACATAAAGAAGTGGTGGATGATGCCGTAGAGGCAACCTGTACGGAAACCGGAAAGACCGAGGGCAGCCACTGTGAGATTTGCCAGACAGTGATAAAAACACAGGAAGAAATCCCAGCTTACGACCATAAAGAAGTAATAATAGACGAAGGTGTGGCTGCGACCTGTACGCTCTCGGGAAAGACTGAAGGAAGTCATTGTGCTCTTTGTGGAAAAATGTTATCAGCACAAGTTGAAATTCCAGCAACCGGTCACAAAGAAACAGCAGACAAAGAGATAGCCGCCACCTGTACAATAGCGGGAAAAACCGCCGGAAGTCACTGCGAAACCTGTGGCGAAATTCTGAAAGAGCAAATTGAAATTCCAGCAACTGGTCATCATTCTGCCGAAAGACCGGCAATAGAACCCACCTGCACGGAAACAGGAAAAACTGCCCTGCGGTATTGTGACCAGTGTGGCCTTGTTTTCAGATCCCGCAAAACCATAGAGAAAAAAGAACACACCATAGAAGTTATTGGCGGAGTATATCCCACCTGTAAAACTCCTGGAAAAACAGCTATAGAAAGATGCTCCGTTTGCGGTACTGTTGTGAAAGAATCCAAGACCATTCCCACGACAGCCCATGCGATGGCACCTGTCCGAAAACTGAATTTTATGGGACTTAAGAAGCAGTCCAGATGTATAAAATGTGGGAAAATAGAATTTGAAAAAGACCGCTCTAAAAGTTTTGACAAAGTAGATCTGTCAGATTTAGACGATCTTCTAATAACCACTGGAAATACTTCTTCAGGCACCCCAAACACCACTCCAAAAGATGAGGATTTGCAGGTATTTACAACCACCACTGATGATGGAATCGAAGCTCTTTGCCTGATGGGGGAACAAACTTTTAAGGACAATTTTGTATCTTTATCTGCCAAGGATTTCCTTATCAGCAAACTTGTTCTTGCTTCCCAGGAAAATCCGGAAAACGGCAACATAACACTGGAAGTAGAAGGTGGAGCAAAACAGCTTGGTCTTGGAATGGATAGAGACGCAAATGGCGAGGGATATCTGTATGTCACAGAAAATGGCCAAAGAATGACAATTGAAGCTGTTAATTTTATAGAAAATGGAATTGTATTTATTACAGAATCCGGAAGTAAGTTGACCATTCAAAGTAACAGATTAAAAAATGAAACTACCACTATAAGTCAGGAAAAAATAAATGAAATAAAGGCTGAGCTTGGCTGCGAACTGGAAATTATTATAACGGAAAAAGGATTTGAAGACAACTCCGGGAATACATCGGAAAATACTTCTGAAAGCACTTCAGAAGATACTTCAGAAAATCCATCAAGTGATGATACAATTATTAAGATCATACGATTTATTGATCCGGAAGAGGACGTTATAATTAAGAAATTCGAAGACCGGGAGCCCCAAAGTTATGTGGACTGTGTGGGACAAGATGAGAAGATAGATAAAGAAAAACACTATTGTCCGCATAAACAGATAGAGGAAAAACATCTATTTGTTCCTAGATACCTGGTAGAAAATGACACTTCCTATTCTCGTGGAGACTATTATAAAAGGTGTCCTTACTGTGATTATGAAGAATGGGTATGTACTGTTTTGAAATTCATAACAGATTGATTTGTATTTCACTATACAATAATCGTTTAAGAAAAGCCAGATTTAACCGGTGGGAGATTTTCCTGCCGGTTAAATTTTCTATTTATGCTGCAGCTTACCCCCTGATTTTTACAACTTACCGCCTCCCATATAGATATGAAAAACACTCTGTGCTATATTATATTTCAGAACCAAAGGGGGTGTGGACATGAAGCTGTCTGTGGAACAGATTTCCCGCGAAAACGAAGAAGAAGTGATCATTTCCCGGCACATTATGCTCAGCACCTTTTTTATGTGTCTGCTGTTCAATCCTGCTTCCCAATTGCCGGTGGTTTCTTTTTTCGGCAGATGCATCCTCTTCACCCTGGTGTGCATGGCTACATTAGTCGTTTATTATTCCAGGACCGAACTGACTTTGAGAGGCTGGTGGATTCGCACAATCTTGCATGCGGCTCTTTTGGAAGCGGTTTTGCTGCCCCTTGCACACCATTGGGAATTTTGGTACGGACCACTGGATGCCATCATTTATGCCAGCTTTATTCTGGCGGCGAAAATCCTCTGGCATCTGGTCAATTTCGGTCAGAGCATCCGAACCGCCACCCAGATCAATGAACAGCTTCTCAGACGCCAGAATGGTCAGAAACAGGGAGGAGTCTGAATGGCCCCACACGGTGCTGGAGGACTTTCCTCTATTTTGCCCAAAGTGCAAATATACCTGCGTGATCCGTTTCAAAGACGGAAAAATACAAGAAATAAAATCAGATTCAGAAAGAGGACAACGGAATGAATAACCAATCCAGTATTACCGCCCTGATGAGTTCGTTTGGACGGGCGTTTCATGCAGAAAACGAAGATCATCCGGTTTTCACAGACCATCTTGCCAAAGAGTTGATGACGGCAGAAGAATATACCGCTGTTCAGAATTATATACAAGCGTTAAAAGCAGCTGTCCTAACTGGTACAAAGCAATATGTTATACTCGGTGCAGGTATGGATACCTTTGCTTTTCGAGAAGGAGAGTTCTTAGCGAAGCACCAGGTATTCGAGGTGGATCATCCTCTGACGCAAAAAGATAAAATCGAACGAATCACTCGCGCTGGTTGGTCAGTTTCCGACAATCTCACCTTTGTTCCGGTTGATTTTACAAAGGACAATTTAGCGGAACGGCTGACCGCCAGTGGTTTTGATCCGTCGGCCAAATCCTTTTTCTCATGGCTCGGTGTAACCTACTACCTTTCCACAGAAGCAATCGACACAATGCTGGCTGCACTTTCCGAACTTTGCGCGGACGGCAGTACACTTGTGTTTGATTATCCCGATGAAAACTTCTTTGATGCCACCGAAAAACGTGTACAGAACACCATTATGATGGCAAAAGCAGGCGGCGAACCGATGCAGTCGGCATTTTCCTATAAAGAACTTGAAAAACTCCTTGAAAAACACGGCTTTCTCATTTACGAGCTGCTGACACCCGATGATATTCAAAGGAATGTGATCCACAAGGCCGGAGCAGATATGAAAGCCTTTGAGCATGTCAATTACTGCCTTGCGGTCAGAAAGAATTAGAGTGCGAAGCCAGGCCTTCTTTTGCCCGTACTTGACAAAATGAGATTATGCAGAGCATAATACACAAAAAGGCATTCATATTCACGCGAAAAGCGGGCGTACTGGATCATTGGCATGCCCAAAACAGGTTAAAGGAGCAGCGGTATGAAAGAGACTGAATTCATAAACAGCTTGAAAAAAGAAGAAAGTATTGCCCATATTCACGGATGGGATTTTTCCCATATTGCAGGGAGATATACAGAAGAAACGGATCTGCCCTGGGATTATCAGCGTATCATTTTCGATTACCTGAAGCCGGAGATGAAGCTGCTGGATATTGACACTGGCGGCGGTGAATTTCTGTTGTCCCTCCATCACCCTTACGAAAATACAAGTGCCGCAGAAGCGTATCCGCCAAACGTTCAGCTATGCAGGGAAACATTGCTTCCTCTTGGAATTGATTTTCGTGCAGGAGATGGAAAAGATGCGCTTCCTTTTGATGACGCTGCATTTGATATGGTGATTAACCGTCACGGCGATTTTAATGTAAAAGACATCCACCGCATTTTAAAAGATGGCGGAATTTTCATCACAGAACAGGTAGGCGCTGAAAATGACGGCGAACTGGTGGAGCTTCTCTTAGGTAAAACAGAGCTGCCGTTCCCGGAACAATATCTTGAAATCCGCCGTAAACAGTTTTGTGATGCAGGGTTTGATATTCTGGATGCACAGGAATGCTTTCGCCCGATCAAATTTTTCGACATAGGCGCCCTGGTCTGGTTCGCCCACATCATAGAATGGGAATTCCCGGATTTCTCCGTAGACCGCTGCAAAGACAAATTATTATACGCCCAGCAGCTTTTGAAACAAAACGGCTGCGTCGAAGGGCAGATTCATCGTTTTTTACTGGTATGTTACAAGAAATAACTGGTACAATTTTCCTGATATCAAGTGCATTCACAGGCGGTTTATGATATGATAAACACAAACAATATCTGTCATATTTTATCATAACAGCCAAACAGGAGGTTCTGCCATGTTAAAGAAAATCTTAATCCCAGCAACCGCAATCCTTACCATCTGCTTTACTCCGGTCACCCTTTTCGCAGAAGAGGGCGCACAGCTTACAGGCAGCGGCTTGAAAGGCCATTGGCTGCTTGCAGAAGCGGAATTCCCATACGAGGCAAGCTTCAATTCCAATGGAGACTGCCATGTGACCATGTCCCGGTACGAAGGAAATAACGATCTGTGCATCCATCCGGACGGAACCTTTGAGACAGAAGTAGATACCGGTGAGGTTACCAGCTTCTCGGTTTTTAGATCTGAAGATACCATTCTTTATTATGGGTATGAAAACGATACCTGCGTAGGCATTTTCTTTTTAGACGGAGAGGATTCGGACAAAGGCTACATACTGGACATGGATGCAGACCTGTTCCTGTCGGAAGAGAAACTCATTTCCGTTGATGACCAGGAAGTATTCGACTACGAAATCATCGACAACACGCTTTGCTATTTCAATGAACACAGTGTCCGTGCGTTGGATATCATTTCCCACACACCAGACCTGCTGGTATGCCAGGACACCCCCAGCAGCTCAGAAGCCGGAAATTCCGACAGCTGCCTGACCCTATTTATAAAAGCAGACTGCATAGAAGCAGAAAAGTAAGCAAACGCTTCGCGCAAAACATTATTTTCCGTTCTAAACCTGGTCAAAGCTTCCTATTGCAAAAATACAAGTATAAAAAAGTAATATTTTGACATTACAAAATGATAATTGTTCTTGTTGAGAATGATATTCACTTACGTAAAATTCGTTGACATCATCAGGAAAGAATGTTATATTGCAAATAAAGTTAGTCTTTCCTAACCAGCATCAATTTCCGCATTTTGGGGAATGCTTATTACAAAAAAGGAGGAATTTCAAAATGTCAATGATCAATAAAGAAGTAAGTGATTTTTCTGTTCAGGCTTATCAGAATGGGGAGTTTAAGACCGTAACAAAGGCCGATATTCTGGGAAAATGGAGCGTATTTTTCTTCTATCCGGCAGACTTTACCTTTGTATGCCCTACCGAGTTAGAGGATCTGCAGAATAAATATTCTGATTTCCAGGCTGCAGGCTGCGAAATCTACTCTGTATCTACAGATTCCCATTTTGTCCACAAGGCATGGCACGATTCCTCTGAGAGAATCAGTAAGATCACTTACCCAATGCTGGCAGATCCTACCCACGCACTCTGCAGAGATTTCGAAGTGCTGATCGAAGCTGACGGAATGGCAGAAAGAGGAAGCTTCATTGTGAACCCGGAAGGCAAGATCGTAGTTTACGAAGTAAATGCCGGCAATGTAGGCCGCAATGCGGATGAGCTTTTCCGCCGTCTCCAGGCAAGCCAGTTCGTAGCAGAGCATGGCGACCAGGTGTGCCCGGCCAAATGGCAGCCAGGGGCTGAAACTCTGAAGCCAAGTCTGGATCTGGTAGGTATGCTTTAATGGAAAACAAAAATTTCTATGATGTGGTCGTGATCGGCGGAGGCCCTGCCGGTCTGACCGCAGCTTTATATCTGGCCCGCGCCTGCTACCGTGTTCTGGTAATCGAGAAGGAAAAATTTGGCGGCCAGATCACCATTACCGATGAAGTGGTAAATTATCCAGGTGTAGAAAAAACCAGTGGAAAAGAGCTGACTGCGGTCATGCAAAAACAGGCGGAACATTTCGGAGCGGAATTTCTCCTTGGAGAGGTTGCCAGGCTAAAAAAAGCAGAAACACCATCCAGCGCAGAAATCTGGGAAACAACCACCGATAAAGGCTCGTACCAGAGCTTTGGGATCCTGCTTGCAACAGGTGCCCATCCAAGGATGATCGGTTTCCCAGGCGAAGCTGATTTTCGCGGTCACGGAGTTGCTTACTGCGCCACCTGTGACGGAGAGTTTTTCCGCGGAAAAGAAATCTTCGTCGTTGGCGGCGGGTTTGCAGCAGCAGAAGAGAGCGTATTTCTGACAAAGTATGCAAGCCATGTGACCATTTTAATCCGCGGAAATGATTTTTCCTGCGCAGAGGCAGTGGCGGAAGCCGCCAAAAATCACCCTAAGATCACAGTTTTAACCAATACAGAGGTTGTCTATGTGGAAGGTGACCACACCCTGCGAAAGATCTGCTACAAAAATAAAAATACCGAGGAAGAAACTATTTTCGATTCTGCAGATGACACCTTCGGCGTATTTGTATTTGCAGGCTACGCCCCAAATACAGATCTGGTAAAAGACCTGATCGCTCTGGATTCCCATGGATATGTGGAAACAGACCGAACCCAGAAGACCAGCTGCCCTGGAATTTACGCAGCCGGAGATGTGTGCCAGAAGAATCTCCGCCAGGTGGTAACTGCAGTGGGAGATGGTGCCACAGCAGCCACAGAGCTGGAAAAATATGCCGCAGCCATGCAGGAGAAAACCGGAATCCACCCGGAAAAGCCAATCAAAAAAGAGACCGAAGTCCACGAGGAACCGTCTGCAGGAAAAGAAACGGAAGGGAAATCCTCGGCCGGTATTTTTTCACAGGATATCGTAAACCAGCTGAATGTGGTATTTTCCAGAATGGAGGGGAACCTGCAGCTTGACCTGCATCTGGATTCCCGTCCCGTCAGCCAGGAATTAAAAGGCTATATGACAGAACTGGAGAAATATACAGACAAACTGACCGTACAGAAATCGAATTCTGCTTCGGATTCTGCTGCCTTGCTGCCTTTTGTAGAAGTGCTGACTGCCTCTGGTGAAAAGACCGGATTAGCTTTCCACGGCGTGCCAGGGGGACATGAGTTCACCTCTTTTATCCTGGGATTATATAACGCCGCAGGCCCGGGACAGCCTCTTGATCCTACCATCAGAGAACGTATCCTTGCCATCGACCATAAGGTACAGATGCAGATCCTGGTATCCCTTTCCTGTACCATGTGCCCGGATCTGGTAGCGGCAGCCCAGAGGATTGCCTCCTTAAATCCCCTTGTAACAGCAGAAGTATACGACATCGCCCATTTCCCGGACTTAAAAGAAAAATACAACGTTATGAGCGTCCCCTGCCTGGTGATCAACCAGGATCAAGTGACATTCGGGAAAAAGAATATTCAGCAGCTGCTGGAATTGCTCTAAACAGGATGCCCGCCATCTGGACGCAGTTGTGTGGAATTTATTGTTGACAGCCCCGCAAAAGCATAGTAGAATATTCCTAGTATAATAGTAGGATAATAAAAACTGTAATGATAAACTCCTATGGTTTATTGTTACAGTTTTTTCTTTGGAGGAATTCACCAATGTCAAAAGCGGAATATCGTTACTACGAGCTTTCTCAGGAAATTCCATTGCTTGTGTTAACCGGAGGATCATCCAAGAAGAACAGCAGAAAAAGAGCAATTATAAATATGCGTTTTTATCCCTTGCCTTTAATTTTCTTTTGTTTTTTGACCGGCTGAACAAGGTAGAGCATGAGCCTGAACTTTCTCATTCTGATACCATGAATTATGTCCGGAAAATCGTAAACTATATGGAGCTTCATTACATGGAGGAGATTAAAGCCAGGGATTATGCCAGAAGCTGCGGATTAAGCGAAACCCATATGCGAAGAATTTTTTCCGAATATACCAACATGTCTCCATCGGAATACCTGAACGTTGTCCAGATCAACAAGGCGTGTGAGCTGCTGGCACATGGAAATGACTCCATAGAGGATATTTCCCGTGCAGCAGGCTATCCGGTCCTGTCAACCTTCCTGCGGAATTTCCGAAAAATAACCGGACTTTCCCCCAGCGCCTGGCGCAAACAAGGAATTTAAGAAAAATGGATACAGCAGCAGGCAGACAATAGAATTTTAATACATTATATTTTATGGAGGTATTGTATGAAAGCACATAAATATTGGTCTACCGGAGCACTTATTACCATGATCGGAACTTTTTATACCGGTTACAAAGGGTTAAAATCAAGCCACAAATATTTCGCATTAAGCTCTCTGCTTTGTATGATAATGTCTATCTATACGGGACATAAAATGATTTCAGGCAGTAAAAAAGCGAAAAAGAAAGCGGAAACTACAGAAACGGAGGATTAAAAAATGTTGGAAACAGGAACAAAAGCCCCTGATTTTGAGCTGCCGGATCAGAACGGAAACATGCATAAATTAAGTGATTATGCCGGAAAGAAAGTGATTTTATATTTTTACCCGAAGGATAATACAGCTGGCTGTACGAAACAGGCATGTGGATTTTTAGAACGATACCCCGGGTTTACAGAAAAAGGAGCTGTTATCCTTGGTGTTAGTAAGGATTCAGTAGCCTCCCATAAGAGATTTGAAGAAAAATACGGACTGGCATTTACCTTATTGGCAGATCCGGAGCGCAAAGTGATTGAAGCATATGACGTCTGGAAAGAAAAGAAGAATTATGGAAAAGTCTCTATGGGAGTAGTAAGGACAACATATCTTATTGATGAGCATGGAATTATCATAAAGGCAAATGATAAAGTGAAAGCAGCAGATGATCCTGAAAATATGCTGAAGGAATTGGCGTGATGAAGATTATATTATCACCAGCCAAAAAGATGATTACAGATACGGACAGCATAGCACCAGTGGGAATGCCAGATTTTCTAGATAAGACAACTGAGATACTGAGTTGGATGAAGAGTCTGGAAAAAGATGAACTGAAAGCAATCTGGAAATGTAATGACAAGATTGCCAGGCAGAATTTTGACAGATTAGAAAATATGGATCTTTATCATATGCTTACTCCGGCTATTTTGTCCTATGAGGGAATTGCGTTTCAGTATATGGCACCAGCGGTGTTTGAAGACGGACAATTTGAGTATATCCAAAAACATCTGAGAATCTTATCCGCATTTTATGGAAGCTTAAAGCCACTGGACGGTGTGAAACCATATCGCCTGGAAATGCAGGCAAAGGTCACAATAGGAAATACCCGAAATTTGTATGACTATTGGGGAGATCTGCTATATCAGTCCGTCATTGATGACAGCCGGATCATTATTAATCTGGCATCAAAGGAATATTCGAAATGCATAGAAAAATATCTGTCACCTGAAGATACGTATATAACGATTACATTTTGTGAATTATCCGGAGAAAAGCTAGTAACAAAAGGTACTTATGCAAAAATGGCCCGCGGCGAAATGGTCAGATTTATGGCAGAAAGAGGGATTGAAAATCCAGCTGATATACAAGAATTTAACAGACTGGGCTATAGGTTTAGAGAAGACTTGTCATCAGAGAAGGAATATATTTTTGAACGGTTGTCTGCACTGTAGTGTGGTATTGCATACTAATAAAACTACATAAAACCATAGCAGAATAATAAAAAATTGTAATTACACAAGATAAAATATATCTATGCTCAAAAAATTTTCTTGACCGTGATATATACCGTGGTATATACTATTTATAGAAGAGGAGGTGCTTTACTATGATGACAGCAAAATTATTTGAAAATGGCAGAAGCCAGGCTGTAAGGCTTCCTAAAGAATGCCAGTTTGCTGGGGACGAAGTGGCTGTAAATAAGATTGGAGATATTGTTATCTTAATGCCACAGAATAATAAATGGTCTGGTTTTTTAAGCAGCTTTGATATGTTCTCGAATGACTTTATGGAAGCGGGAAGGGAACAGCCAAAAGAACAGAAGCGAGAATCTTTATGAAGTATATGCTGGATACAAATATCTGCATTTATACAATAAAAAATAAACCTCCAGAAGTAATTCGCAATTTTCTACAGCATAATCCGGATGATATGTGTATTTCCTCTATCACATATGGAGAGCTGATGCATGGTGTTGAAAAAAGCCAAGCAGTAGAAAAGAATCGAATTGCAATGTCACTTTTTCTATCCCCAATTACCATTCTGGATTTTGATAGCTATGCTGCAGAAGAATATGGAAAAATCCGGGCAGATCTGGAAAGAAAAGGAACTCCGATTGGACCATTGGATATGCTCATTGCAGGTCATGCAAAATCAGAAGAGCTTACGGTAGTGACTAATAATACAAGAGAGTTTTGTAGAGTTGAGGGATTAGCGGTAGAAGATTGGACTAAAGAATAAAATATGAAAAGCTGAAAGCTCTGCTTGGTGCAGGGCTTTTTGGTTACAGTCAACTTTGAATTTTCAAGATGAGCAAAGTTATTTTAAATGATATTTCCAAATTGTAGTAGATGGGAGAAAATTTTATGCAAGATGAAATCTTTATGAAAAAAGCAATCGAGCTGTCAAAACTGGCTGTAGAGCATCCCATGTCTGGAGGAACTGGAAGAAACACGACTTCCATACTTTGAGAAAAATGCGGACAAACGTGAAAACCGCTGGAGCCAGATTATTAGTGGAAGTGATCTGATTGATACCATCTAAAAAGCAGACAGCCCGATATTTTCGGGCTGTCTGTCATTGGATTAAGGAAAGATATGAGGCAGGAAATACAGTCATTTTTTGCAGCATATCTTTTTTTGTATCATTTTGTCTATATTTTAAAGAATCCTGTTCATGTACAGGGGTTCATCAGTTGGTTATACTAATAAAAAGCGGATGTGATAGTTTATGCAGAAGAAAATCCGGCCGAATACTGGAATTTTCTTCTGGCATTAGCGGCAAACTTTATAATAGTTTGCGTAGAAATTCATCACATATAAGATATAAGCTTTTAAATTTTTCATTTCGTTCACCTCTTTTCTTAACTTACAAGTGCATTATAGATCACCTGAAAGCGAATTACGTGCCAAATGAAAAGAAAAAACAGACAAAATTTGCAGAGGAGAGAAATTATGTTTCCGGTTTATGAAGAGAAAAAAGAAAATCTGCATTTACATTCCCGCATTGCCAGACATGAATCCCCTCATCTGCACAATTCAGTTGAATTCATCTATCTTACAGAAGGATGCTTGGAGCTTGGAATGGGCCAGGAACTCTTTCACATGGAGGAAGGTGATTTTGCAGTCCTTTTTCCGGAAGTGATCCATCACTGCCAGGTCTTTTCAGGAGAGAATAATAAGGCATGCTATCTGTGGGCGCAGCCCATACTTTGCGGACAATTTGCTTCTGTTATGCAGAAATACTGTCCGAAAAATCCTGTGATTAAAAAGCCGCAGGTCCACCGGGATATTGTAAATGCAATTCGGTGTCTGAAGCTCGATAAAAAGGAGCAAAATCCTAACCTTGTTGTTGAACAGGCTTATGTGCAGATCCTTTTGGCCAGAAGTATCCCGGCATTTAACTTACAGGAAAAGAGCAGTGTGGAGAGCAATGATATCATTTATCAGACTGTCTCCTATATTGCAAAACATTTTAAAGAAGAAATGTCCCTGGAAAAGATGGCAAGAGATATGGGAGTAAGTAAATTTACACTTTCGCGTGTCTTTTCCGGAACTTTTCATAGAAATTTTAACCAATATTTAAATGAACAGAGATTAAACTATGTCTGTGTTCATTTAGAGTGTACTGACAAAAGCATTACGGACATTTCCATGGATGCAGGATTTGAAAGTCAGCGGACTTTTAACCGGGTTTTCAGGGAACGCTGCAAAATGACACCAAGAGAATACCGGAATCTGTACAGAGAAAAGTTTGTTCTGCAAAATGAAATCATATAGAAAAGAGAGGATAAAAATATGCTGAGTGAGAGTATTGCAAAACTGGTACAGTATGGAGTCGAGACGGGACTGATACCAGAATGTGAGAAAAATTACACAACAAATCTTCTGCTGGATGTATTTTACGAGGATGATTACACTGCACCGGAACAGGAATTTCAGAACATTGAACTTGAGAAGGTTCTGGATGAACTGTTAAAAGAGGCAATTGATCGGGAATTGATTGAAGACAGTGTTGTCTATAAAGACCTGTTTGATACCAGACTGATGAATTGCCTCATGCCACGACCTGCAGAAGTACAGACAACGTTCTGGAAAAAATATGGGGAGAATCCAAAAGCAGCGACGGATTATTTTTATAAACTGAGTCAGGACAGCAATTATATTCGTCGTTACAGGGTAAAGAAAGACCAGAAATGGACAGTAGACAGTGAATATGGAAAACTTGATATTACCATCAACCTTTCAAAACCGGAAAAGGATCCAAAAGCAATCGCAGCAGCCAGAAATGTAAAATCCGGAAGCTACCCGAAATGTCTTCTTTGTCCGGAAAATGAAGGCTATGCCGGAAGAGTCAACCACCCGGCAAGACAGAATCACAGGATCATTCCGATTACGATCAATGACAGCCCATGGGGATTCCAGTACTCACCCTATGTATATTATAACGAGCACTGCATCGTGTTTAATTCCTGTCACACCCCCATGAAGATTGAACGGAACACATTTGTGAAGCTGTTTGATTTTGTAAAACTGTTTCCACATTATTTCCTGGGCTCCAATGCAGACCTTCCAATTGTAGGCGGTTCTATTTTAAGCCATGACCATTTCCAGGGAGGACATTATACCTTCGCAATGGCTAAGGCACCGATTGAAAAGCATGTGACCATTCCTGGATTTGAGGATGTGGAAGCGGGAATTGTAAAGTGGCCGTTATCAGTGCTCCGTATCCGTCATAAAAATCCAGAACGGTTGATTGACCTTGCAACACATGTGCTGCAGGCATGGAGAGGCTATACAGATGAAGCAGCCTTTGTATTTGCCAATACGGACGGAGAGCCACATAATACCATAACCCCAATTGCCCGTAAAGTGGGGGATGTATACGAGCTGGATCTGACACTTCGCAATAATATTACGACGAAAGAACATCCACTTGGTGTATATCATCCACATGCACAGTACCATCATATTAAAAAGGAAAATATCGGACTGATCGAGGTAATGGGGCTTGCAGTTCTTCCGGCCCGATTAAAAGAAGAGCTGGAGCTTTTAGAGGAATACATTTTATCTGGAAAAGATATTTCTTCAAATGAAAAAATAGCAAAGCATGAGGATTGGGTGAAAGAATTGCTGGAAAAATATCCGGATATTAATGCAGAGAACATTCATGCAATTCTTCAAAAAGAAGTAGGACTGGTGTTTGTACATGTGCTGGAAGATGCCGGAGTTTATAAATGCACACCAAAAGGAAGAGAAGATTTTATGCGTTTTGTGGACAGTTTATAGGACGTGTTTTGGCCGTGATTATAATGAATGCTGTAGTATGAAGTGAAAAAATACAGAACAAGAAAATATTTTATAATAGCAGTTGCAGCCGGTATCTCATGATATATAAAATGAGAATATCGGCTGCTTTTCATTTGATATCACGAAGATTTTATATTTTCAAATATATGTAATCAGTTGGCAACCGGTTTCCTAAAAAGATTAAAAATTCCTGTCTGCTCAATCAATCTTGTGATGGTAAAGAAGATAAAGGAATCAATTGGCCACATGATCAGGTTCTTTACAGTACGCATTGGAAGGATTGCAAGGAATCCTTTTCCGTAGAGCATGTCCAGCCATAAGGTATTTAACAGAACATTTACAATCAGAACGACAACCAGTTTTGCAATCAGCACGCGACGGAAAGTGAGCTTATGTTTGTAGTAAAAACATCCATAAATAAATGCCGCGAGCATTGCGTTAAAGGTGAACCCAAAGAAAAATGGACCATCAGGGCGGATAAAGAATTTCACAATATCCAGCACACCGGCAAACAGACATCCGGTAATGGGTCCAAACAGATAATCAGCAATCTGGTTTGGGATACCGGAAAATCCAATTTTTACATAGGGACCGATATTGATAGAAGCAACTGAATTTAAAATCAGTGCCAGGGCAGCAAGCATTGCACAGACTGCCAGTGTAGAAGTGGTTTTCAGCTCTTTGGCTGAGGTGAGAAACATGTTCTTTGTTTTCTCCATAAAAAAATTACCTCCTTTTCTTTTTTCGCTCACAATAGGAGATAATTTATGGATTCATATTTATCTTCTGTTGCAGCGAGAAGCAATCCACGAACCGCAAGATTTCTCTTTTCGTCCTCCGGCAACTCTCCATCCGGAAGGCACTTTACGCTCATGAATTTACTCTGCATTACTTTACATGGAGCAGTATATAGCAGATTATTGGAAAAAGCAAGAAAAAAATATATAAAAATATAAGTTTTTGCAATTAAGAAAACAGACAAGAAATCGTGGCATTTTCTCCATATTTTCTAAAACTTTGTCCATATGTTTTTACAAAAATCAGACTATAATAAAAGAAAAAAACGTTCAGGAGGAATCATTATGGCAGTTTTAGTTACAGGTGGTGCTGGTTATATTGGAAGCCACACGGTAGTGGAGCTTCAGAATGCAGGATATGATGTTGTGGTACTGGACAATTTAAGCAATGCAAGTGAAAAAGCACCGGAAAGGGCTATAGTGTTCTTGATATTGTAAAGAATTTTGAAGCTGCAACTGGTGTAAAAATTCCATATGTGATCAAACCTCGCCGAGCCGGAGATATTGCAACTTGTTATTGTGATGCATCTAAGGCAGAAAAAGAGCTTGGCTGGAAAGCAGAAAACGGTATCCGTGAGATGTGTGAAGATTCCTGGAGATGGCAGTCTAATAATCCGCAGGGATATGAAAAATAGGATGTATATTTAAAATAAGAGAGCTGTAAGATGCAGCCCTCTTATTTTTTTAAATAATTGACCTTATGTTATAAATGAACGCATTTTTTATCCTGAAATGTTCTATTTTTTAAAATTCTACAATTTTGTGCATGTTTTGTTAAATGTTGTTTATGTAATTTTGGGAAATGTGACTTAACAGAATATCTGACAAAAAGGACATTCTAACGTGAGACCATCCGTGAAGAGGTGGGAAATGACGGGAAACCCCGTGAAATCAAGGTTTGTGGCGAATTTCATAGAGAAAAAATGAAGCATCTTTGACAGCGAATTTGAGAATAAGCTGTTTCGGATGCTTTTTTTGTGCCCTTGGAAGGGAGGGAAGTGGATAGAGTGCTTGGAAGCATTGGTTTTACTTGGTTTTTGAGCACTTGTTCTATCCACAACACCTCAAAGTTAGGTTGTAAGGACATTATACATCAGGCATCCTCTTCTGAAAATAGGTCAAGCGTTATAACGTGGCGTTATTGCGTTACTGATTAAGTGTTGTCAATGTGCGTGTTTGTTTCGTAAAGTACCATAAAATAAGGGTTTTTTGAAAGTAACGCTTTGAAAAAAAGGCGTTACTCAATGCAATCAGTACACGGAACAGGAGAGCCGGGACTGGATGCAATCAAAGTGACAAATTGGAACCTTGCAAATAAAGTTGTCACTTTGGCTTATTTTCAAGGAAAAATGAACTTTTTCGGGAATTGCTTCCCTAAAAAGCAAAGTGACAATAAAAGGGTTACAAGTAACCCAAAAAAGCATAAAAAAATCAGCCAACCATGTCACCATTTTCTGTACCCATCAATCCGGATGATTTTGCAGTCACATCTCTTTCTTTTTTCACCTTCCGGAGCTTTAGTTGCAATAAGCCCATGAGTTCCTCTTTGTCATCTTCAGGAAGCTCCCGGAAACCATTCAACAGCTCCTCTTCCAATTTGCAGATATTGGACTTCTGCATATTGGAAGATATTCCGGTTGCCAACCAATTCATATCACACTCTAACACTTGTGAAAGCTTATAAAATGCAATAACGGAAGGCGTAGTTTTTCCGTTTTCGATTTTGCTCAATGCTCCTGAAGTGATGTCACATCTCTCATATATGTTTGTTTGAGAGAGTTTCAATTCTTTTCTTCTTGTTTTAATACGTTCACCAATTCCCATCATATCTAATTCCATGATGACCTCTCTTTCTGCAAATTGGAATATATATTCTTCCTGAAAGCAGAAAAAGTGTTGACATTCTGCAAATAGGAAGATATAATAAACCTTGCAAGGGTTACTTGTAACCCACTAATCCAAGATAAATCATATCAAAAAACTTAGTAAATCTCAATAGTCGGAGTTCTCCGGCACAAAGAAAGTCACCCGGTTCAGGGTATCAGAAAATGGAACTATGAAGGAATGAAGGAGGTGCAGGATGCAGAAGCAGGAATTTGAGGAAAGAATTGAAAGAACTGTCACGGATGAGCAGTACAAAGTGATTGAAGAAGTCTACATGTGGCATCCATCTATCCGGAACACATCCGGCAAAGATGAAGTTGCTGAACTGTATAAGAGCTTTGGTATGACAATCTTCCATGACATGCTTCCAAGAGCAAAGAAAGCCCATGAGCTTGATGAGCTCCTCCGGAACGCACAGAGAGAAGTGCAACGGATACAGGAAGAGATAGAAGAGCTGTCCTGTCCTACTTTAAGAGTTGAAGAATGAGACAGTGGCATCAGGGAAAGGAAGGTTTTATGAAGGTAACAAGGATACAAGACAAGTATAACCCGGACAAGATTTGAATGATAAAGCGGTACCTGTGCGGTACATTCTATGTCAATCAGGAGATTAAGGGGCAGAAGTTCTATGACCGTGATAGAAGGATGACAAAGCGGATGCTTGTCAGTATCGGAGTTTTAGCTTGAAGCCCTGATGTTCAAATATATAGAGAGGAGATGAGGCATTTGCTGAACCTGTCAAGTGATGAAATGGAAGCATTGGTTGAGCACAGAGAGAAGTCCAGTGAAGTAGTGAGACAGGACTTTGAGCTTGTGATATACCTTGCTGAAGATGCGGCAACGGATGGAGTGGATGCACAGGCAACAAAACTCATTGAGGACATGATGGCTCTGACAAGGGGAGAAATGAATACCCTATACAGGGACAGCATCATCCAAGTGCTTAGTACAAAGATTGATAACTACAGGAAGACAGACATCTTGCAACCGTCTGATGACATGGTTCTTGAACAGGACAAGGTCATCATGGCAGGAGACATCAATGTGACTGTCCGGAACGTAGTACAGAGTGCAAGGGGGAAGGAGTGATGCCGCCATGATAGAGAACTTTATTGAATACATGTGGTATCTGCTCACTACTCCTCTGAAGAAGCTGAAGAAAGCACTGAATAAGTGGTACATCCTTTGCCGGGTGTTCGGCAAGAGGTTTGATGAAGCAAAGGAAGACATACTCCGGGCAAGGGATGAGGGAATGGTTGCTACATGCAGCCATGAAATGCTCCCGGTACATGGAGCTGATAGAAGGCTCACCCGGTATGAAGGAGAACATCCAGAGAACTTCCGCTCAAGGATAGCCATGTATGAGGAGATATGCAAGCTTGGAGGTACCAATGAGGGAGTGCTGCTTGCGGTGAGGACTCTTGGATATACTTCCCCGGTTCTTGTGAGAGCAAATGACCTGACAGGCTTTTCCCATTTCACACTTGATGGAAGTTGGCTCCTTGATGGGAGCCGGACATTGGAGTCTGATACCATTGAAAACAGATGGGCGGAGTTCTACATAGTAATTGTGATGGATGCGGATGAGGAGCATCCTATCAGTTTTGACATTATGCGGAAGACCGTCAGGAAGTGGAAAGAGGTGGGTGCAAAGGACAACTACTTCTTCAAGTATAACTTGAGCATCAGGCAGCCACACACAGGAAACTTCCTTGAGGTACTGTATAAGAAGCATCTATTCTATTATGACTACAGGAAGCTTGATGGAATGTGGAAACTGGATGGGAGCTATATGCTTGATGCAGAGATGACTCCCGTTGGTACCCGGATAGGATACCGATATGAGAGCCTTTATGAGCTCCATGAAGCCGGGCTTGCAGTTATGGCATACAATTATGCCTGCCGGATGGTAGAGAGTGCCATCCTGAAGGCGGCATACAGCTTCAGGATGTACTATTTTGAATACCTGAAGACAGATGGCTCATGGACAACAGATGGAAGTTATGTGGTGGATGCACAGATGTCTCCAAGAGAAATGAGATGGAGCACAACATTCCGCCATCAGCATGAAGAGAAGCTGCTAATGAAGCAGCGGTACAGGATGCAGCCTTGTGAGGAGGCATACAGTATCAGGAAGACATTGGAGCAGTACCGGATGGTCATTGACTATTTTGATTATCTGAAGCTCAACGGGCTTTGGAAGCTGACAGGCTCCCGGCTCATGGATGCACAGAGGACAGAATACACCACCAAGCAGGCATACAGCTTTGGTGTAGAACATACAAGGGAGTTCAGGGTGATATGGCATGAAGAGCACAACCTCATCTTCCTTGATGGAACATGGAGCCTTGATGGTTCCAAGATAATAGATGCTTGGCAAAAAACGGAGGTATTGTAGAATGGCAACAAAAAGCGTGATAACCAAAATCAGAAGAAAAAAGATGGCTGAAGCAAGCCATACAACCGGAACGGTTGCAAAGATAACACACATTGCACTTGGTTCCGGCGGTGTCAATGGAGATGGTACCGTGATAGTACCACTTGCGGAGAATGTAGCATTGAAGAAAGAGGTGGTCAGAAAGCCTTATACTTCATCAACCAAGACTTCAGATACATCCTATGAGTATACCATCAAGCTTGAGGAAGATGAGCTTGTTGGTACATTCATCAGTGAGATGGCACTCATTGATGAGGATGGAGATGTGGTGGCGTTCTCTAATTTCCTTGCAAAAGGTAAGGATGAGACAGAGGTGACATTCACCATTGAAGACAACTATTAAGGAGGAAGAAGAAAATGGCAAATATAACAGCAGCAGAGCATCCGAAACTTGTCCTTGAGATGACAGCAATGGAGAGGACAACTCCGGCACACTATGATGAGTGGAATGTGAGACATCAGCAGCTCCTTGACAATGACAAATACCTCAATGAGCAGTTCATCAATGTCTTTTCTGACAGTGCAGCAGCTCATAATTCCATCTACAGAGGGAAGAACCTGACAAATGTGTATACGGTGGATGAAATATGTCAGCGTATCAGTGCAGGAACCTTTAAGGACTTGTATGTGGGTGATTATTTTGACATAAGCATCACTACAGACTTGGGTGGTGCCGAGACAGTCAGATGTATCTTGGCAGGCTTTGATGTATTTTGGAATAATGGAGATACAGCCTTCACAAAACATCATGCTGTGATTGTACCGAAGGACTGCTTCAAGACAAAATCAGTTATGAATGATACAAATGTGACAACAGGTGGGTATGTAGGCTCTAAGATGTATAAAACGGTTCTTCCTGTATATGCAGCAGCCTTGCAAACAGCATTAAATAATCATATACTTAGTCACAGAGAATTGCTGACAACAGCAGTATCTACAACAGGCAATTCAAACGCAGGAGCAGGCATCACAGGATATGCAAGCAACTGGGAGTGGAAGGATTGCTTAGTTAAACTTATGAGTGAGATACAGGTATATGGTTCCACAGTGCTTAGTTCATCATTCTATGATACAGGATGTGATAATATTCAGTTCCCGTTGTTCCGGTTAGCTCCTAACCTGAAGGTAGCAGGACTTGGACATAACGGAAGTAGATGGTGGTATTGGTTGAGTGCTGTGGTGTCGGCGGCGGCGTTTGCTCGTTGTAGCAGTGGTGGTTATGGTTATGGTCTCGGCGCCGCCGGGGATGGTGGAGTCCGCCCGTATTTCTGTATCGGTTAATCTTTAATCTGCCCCCTGTATGGGGGCAGATGACCGGAAGGAGGAAATAGGTTGAGCGTTCTGAAGAACAAAAGAAGTGTATCCAGTTTGGAGTTCTATCATAATGCCATAATGCTCCGGAGAGAAATCACAATGCTGCTCCTCCGGGACTTTGGCATCAAGGACAAGGTGAGGAGTGTCAAGTCATTGTATGGGGTGCCGGGAATGGAGCCGGAGGATGAGCAGAAGTTTCGGGAAATAGTGGAGAAGTATGAAATGAAAGCCACGATAATAGAGGAATATCCGGCATGGCTCATAGACAAGATGAGGAATAACATAATGAATATCCTCCACAACATGATAATGAACATCACACAGGCAAATACGATATATCCAGTATGTGAGAGTGAGTTCTATGACCGGAGAAACTTCCAAAATCATGCCATAGGAAACTGTGAGCAGCTCCTTCAGGAGATGCAATACATTATATCCATCATCCCGGTGGATGCACAGAAGTATATCCGATATGTGGAAATGATTGAGAAGGAGATAGCCCTCCTGAAGGGATGGAGAAAGAGTGACAACAAAATCCTGAAGAAAATCAGGGAGAATGAAGCAGCCAAAGCACAGAAAGAAGGTGCTTCCCAAAAGGCTGAAAAACAAGTATAATTATCCGGGGCAAGCTTTGTATCAAGAGACTTTTCCACCGTTGAGTGCTGTGGTGTCGGCGGCGGCGTTTGCTAATTGTAACAATAATGGTAATAGTAATAATAACAACGCCGCCGGGGATGGTGGAGTCCGCCCGATTTCGTGTATGTATACTAAGTGTAGGCTATGTGCCGATATACGATACAGGAAAGGAAAGCTTGTCCTTCCGAAAGGTAAAGAAGCCCATCTTCTGATAGAGGGAGGATGGGGGAACATCTTGATGCACCCTGATACGTCAGTTGGTGCTAGAAACGAGGTGAAGCTCTATGAATGATATGGAGTCTGTATATGATGCCAACTCCCTACTTGATGCCTTTAACAAGTCAAAGAAGGGAACAGCGTGGAAAGAGTCAGTACAGCGGTATGAAATGAACCTTTTGAGGAATATCAACCAAACTCAAAAGGAGATGAAGGATGGAACCTATGAGCAGAAGGACTTCTATGAGTTCAAGCTGCATGAGAGGGGAAAAACAAGGCATATTAAGTCAATGCACATCTCTGACCGTGTGGTACAGAGGTCAGTCTGTGACAATGTGCTTGTCCCGGAGCTCTCCAAGTACCTGACCTATGACAATGGTGCTTCCATGGAGGGCAAGGGTATCCATTTTGCAAGGAAACGGTTGAGCACACATCTTCACAAGTTCTACAGGAAACACAAGAGCAATGAAGGGTATGTATTACTGATTGATTTTAGCAAATTCTTTGACAATATAGTCCATGATGGTCTGATAAAGGAAATGCGGAAAAAGATTGGTGATAAGGAGACAATGAGCTTTATTGAGAAGCTCATAGATACCTTCAGGGTGGATGTTTCCTACATGACTGATGAAGAATATGCTAACTGTATGAAAACACTGTATAACGCCTTGGAACATGCTCAAATTGATAAGGCAAAGCTGACAGGCGAAAAGTACATGAGAAAGTCCGTGGGTATTGGAAGCCAAATATCTCAAATATCCGGAGTATACTATCCCACAAGGATAGACAACTACTGCAAGATTGTAAAAGGCATGAAATACTATGGGCGGTACATGGATGACATCTACATCATCCATGAAGACAAGGAGTACCTGAAGGGGCTCCTGAATGACATACAAGGGATATGTGATGAGCTTGGACTCTTTATCAATCCAAAGAAAACACAGATAGTAAAGCTGTCACATGGCTTCACATTCCTTAAAATCAAATATAACCTAACAGAGACAGGAAAGGTACAGGAACGTATCAGCAAGGACTCCGTCACAAGGATGCGGAGAAAGCTGAAGAAGTTCCGGAAGCTCATGGATGCCGGGGAGATGTCCTTTGATGATGTGAGATGTGCCTATGCCTCATGGAAGGGCGGTGTGAGCCACTATGACTCATACAATGTAGTTAAGAGTATGGATAAGCTCTTTGATGAGCTTTTTATCCATCCATTTATTGGAGGAGGACACAGAGATGAGCAAAACAACAATGAGCAAAAATGAGATAGAACAGAAAATAAGAGACCTGAAGACCAAGCTCTCATGTCAGGAGTCTGATATTGGGGACTGGAAGATTGCCAAGTGTATTGAGTATTCTACCCTTGGGATGGAGTCACCTTATGACCTTCAGGAACTCCACAAACAGAGACAGGTCATCCGTGATGAGATTGGAGCCTTGGAAGAGGAACTTGCCAAGTGTGAAGATGAGGATGAAGCCGCTTCTGAAAAGTAGGCGTTATTCACAAAATTATTGTCAAAAAAAGCGGAGGGTTTTTCCCTCCGTTTCGTGCTTATAAATACCGGAAATATTTCCCGAAAAGTTTTGTCAAAAGTTTTGAGAAGTTTTGACAAAAATTTTGAGCGGCTACAATAATGGCAATTATTCCAATTATGTAGATATTGAGAATGGCGACGAATATTGGATTTCCGGGTTGAAGAAGAAAGAGAGTAATCGTCATTGGGATGGGCATGGAAAAATCATGATCGACTGCAGAGCTGTTAAAGAATATCTTTCTCTGATTGGAGAAAAAGCGCTACCATTAAATTTATTTGAAGTGACTGATATTGAAGATAAATTCCCGATTGAAAGGGTAAAACGGATGTTGAACCCAAAGATTACAAATATTGATAATTTTCAATGTCCATAAAGCAACTTTTGATGTTGAAAGTATCTTTGAATATCGTAGACATACAATGTCTGGTTGAAAATTCGTGGATTCTTATTTTATGTCGTGGTAATTTTGTTACATATTGGTAAACTGTAAGTGGAAGAGAGGTAGAGACATGGACACAAAAAAGATCGGAGCTTTTTTAAAGCAATGTCGTAAGGAAAAAAATCTGACACAAGAGCAGCTTGCTGAGAAATTCAGAGTGTCTGCAAGAACAGTTTCCAGATGGGAAACAGGAACAAATATGCCAGATCTTAGCATACTTGTTGAGCTTGCTGAATATTACGATGTTGAAATGAGAGAACTCTTGGATGGAGAAAGGAGCCAGGCTATGAATAAAGAGATGAGAGAAACTTTGGACAAAGTTGCAATGTATGAAGAATGGACAAAACGAAAAGCACTACAGGCTGGAAATCTTGCCTTTGCATCAATGTTTGTGATTGGTGTAATGGCAATTATTATTCAAATGTTATTGACAATAAATATTCGTTTTATTTTAGGAGAGACAGTAAGTGTTTTAGCCGGAGGAATCCTGTATGCAGCTATTATGATATACAATGGAATATGGGATAAATGTTTGCCCCAAAATACTACTGTATGGAGGGATTTTCTTACCAGCGTATTATGTTCAGGAATTTTTGCTTTCCTCTATGGCGTATGCTTGTTAAGAATGGGAGCTACAGAAACACAGATAACACGATTAGCTTTTGAATTTTGGATTGGTATTACTATTGTCGCATTTATTATTCTTAGAATTCTGACATTTATCAATCGAAAAAAGAAACAAAATCCAACAAATACTCAAAATATAAAAGAAATTTCACCATTATCTAAGATGGAATATATCAAGATTTACAATGCACAAAATATGATAGAAACGGAACAACTCATGGAAATGTTAAGACAAAATGGAATAATGGCTTTTTCACAGGAGGCAAGTGCGAATGTTGCGATGCATGGGGCACCTGGCTTTGGAATATATGGAATGGATATATTCGTAAAAACTGATGATGCAGAAAATGCAGTAGAGCTGATTAAGGAGATTCGAAATCAAGAAAAGCAGTAGAAAATTGGTATTCTTGATAAAAAAAATTGGATTCAGATGACAAAAGGAGAATGGCTAAAGCTGTTCTCTTTTTTCTATGCTATAATTCAAAAAAAATATAAATTTTTTGAGACGCTCATCAAAAAAAGACGACTTTATAATTGAGAACATTTTTGAGGAGGGGAATATCATAGACGATAAAAAAATCATAGAACTCTATTTTGAAAGAAACGAGCAGGCAATTAAGGAAACAGATATAAAATATGGAAAACTTTGTCATAAAATTGCCTATAATATCCTAAATAACCTCCAGGATTCGGAAGAGTGTGTGAATGACACATATTTAGGAGTGTGGAACAAAATTCCACCTACAAGGCCGGATAACTTTAAGGCTTATATTTCCAAAATTGTCAGAAGTATTTCCATAGATAAATTTAGAAAACAAAAAGCTAAAAAACGATCCGCTGATATGGTTATGGCATTGGATGAACTTGCAGATATACTGCCAGATGAAAGGTATGCTCCGAGCAGGAATGACGAAGAGATTGGAAAATCAATCAGTATTTTTCTTAATAAACAAAAAGAAGTGGTCCGGAGAGTGTTTCATCTAAAATATTTTTATTTTGAATCTAACATAGCTATTGCAGAGAGATGTGGTTTTACTGAACGCAAAGTAACACATATGCTAGCTCACACCAGAGCCCAATTAAAAGAATATCTGATCAAGGAGGAAATCTATCTATGAACATACCCAAAATTGCAGATGCCATTGGTTATATTGATAATGAGCTTATCACTGCTACACTGGAAGCACCGCCAAAGAAAAGGCATAATCCTGTAATGAAATGGATGACGGCTGCGGCTTGTCTTACCCTATTTGTAATCGCAGGTATTTTGATTCCGCATCTTTTAAAGAATGACGCAACAGCTGAAAGCAAATATAAATATCATGTTTCTAAAACAGAACGAGCCATAGAATGGCCATGGAAATACAAGACTGCAGCTGAAAAGTATCCTGCTATTAAGTTTAATGGAAAACAGTTTACCGTAAAAAGCCAGAATCCAATCCACACAGATGCACTAGGGGATGAGATTGGCTCCTGTATAGCAGAAGGCCTTGATCCTGATACCGAAAAAAAATATACGGAAACATTTGAGGTGCGGAAGATTCATGGAATATCAGAAGAACTGATGATTGCTGCAGGGAATGAAGACGGATTTTATGTTTATGCAGCTGATGAAAGCACTGCTCCAGATACTTTAGGGAAGTTGCTGGAACTGTATGGTCTTTCTCAAAATATAGAATTAAACTACGTGACAAAATGTGAAAATTATGAGGAAAAAGAGGAACTTTTGCTGGATAATGATGATGAGATCTGGCAGATCCTTGCGGGCCGCAGTGATGCAAAACTTGATAATACAAGTGATTTCTTTGAAAGAGAGAACCGTATTTATCTCGCTTTCACTGCAACCTCGGAAACGCTGGGTGTTTATAACCGGGTGATCTACATTTCTGAAGACGGCTATTTCGCAACCAATATTTTAGACTATGAATACAGCTATTTCATTGGAAAAGAAGCAGCAGGACAAATCATCCGTTACGTACAAAAGCATTCCACGGAAACAAAATCCAGCAGCAGTGCGCCAACCATATCCGGAACTGTCACGGAAATTGGAAATGGATATATGATAGTTGATAATACAGCTTTATGTAGGAACCCCAAAGCCGGAAAAGAATATAAGGTATATACAGATGACATAAGGGTAAAAAGATGGAGTGAAAGTGGGGAGATCAAGACAGGAGATCTTGTAGCGGTTGAATATGAAGGGAAAATTTCCGACAGCTGCGAGATAACGGGAGCATATTCCATATTTACAGGAACGCTTGAAGAAAATGATATTCTAACTCAGTAATAATAAAAACAGGAAAAGGAAGGATACTGGCTTGAATGCGAAACGAATTTATTTGATAAAGATTGCCCCGGTTGTTTTATTGGCAGGCACTGCTTACTGGCTCCCGGGTTCTGATTTCTTTACATTTTTAACCTAGTGGGAGATGCTGTTTCTGTTGGGACTGGTATTTATGCCGGTAACATCCAGGATGTTTCGAGGATTTGATGATAATGGCTGGATGTTTTCCAAGGTACTGGCGGTTGCGGTATGCGGATATGCGCAATGGCTGCTGGCTTGTCTGAATATCACTCCATTTACAGGAATCACCTGTGTGATTCTCACGGTTATCTGCTGCCTTGGAAGTCTTTTATATGGAATCAAATGTAAGAACAGGTTCCCGGATTCACTTCCCTGGAAACAGGCAGCTCTGGTCTACCGGAAAGAGATTCTTTTGATGAATACAAAAACAGAGGGGAACACATTTACAAAGAAAATCGGTCAGACGGTCTATGTTGTCCGTTATCATTTTAATGAAGATTCAAAGGAAACAATGCAGGAGAAGATTAACCGGATGCTGGTTACAGAAGTAAGCCGAATGGCAATGTATTAAAATTAGGTGGATGTAATTGAAGAAAAAATATGATATCCTATAAGTAACAAAACAGAATTTAAGGAGGAGTCTGTAAATGAAATTATCAGATTTAGCAACAGGTTCTGATTGGATAGTGTGGATTGTCTTTGTGATATTTGCCGTACTTTCTATTATTTTACTTTCTGGACACGGAAGCTGGTTCATTTCTGGATATAATACAGCTTCAAAAGAAGAAAAGGAAAAATATGATGAAAAGAAGTTATGCAGAACAATGGGAATTGGAATGTCTATTATAGCAATTCTTGCATTAACTATGGGCTTGTTTGAAAATATTTTACCTGCATTTTTTGTATATATTGCATTGGGAATTATTTTGGTTGATGTCGTGGTAATTATCATTTTAGGAAACACGCTATGTAGAAAGTAACAATTTCCAGCTTGTATGTAAAAAACAGAAAAAATCGAGAATATATGAATAAATTTTGGGGGGATTACCGAGAAAATAGTATGAAAAAATGCAAATATTGTGGCAAAAAACTAAATGACAATTTTGAATTTTGTAATAGTAATTGTGAAAATTGTTATGAAAAGATGGTGGATAAAGACAACCATAAAATTAAGTATTTTATATTAGGCATTATTTTGGGATTCTTAGTTATGTTTTATGGCATTATTTCTAACAATAATGTCTTCATAATAGGAATTGGAATTATAGTAATGGGTATAGATGTTGTTTTATTGCCATTTACAACTCCCGAAACAATATATTTTCTAGGATATCAAAAGTCAAAATTTGCAGGAAGAATATCAGATATATTGCTCATAGTAGTTGGAGTATGGATGTGTTTTATTCAATGATAGATTCCAGCCTGCAAAATTGAAAATAAATTGAAAGTCACGAAATCGGAGGAGTTAATGATTATGTGGAATGAATTAGGCATAAGCGGAGGAACTGCAATTGTTATTTTGATTGCGCTGTATTTCGTTATCAAATGGGCAGTGAAAAATGGAATCAAAGAAGCCTACAGTGCCATCACTGGAAAGAAAACGGATGAAGATGTCAGAAACGAAAAAGAACTGAAAGAACTCGGATTTGGTCAGAAGATAAATAAAAGTTTTCAGGAGATGTTTTATGAAGAAAAAAGTACTTGCAATTATGTTAGTTACGGTATCAATAATGTTGATTTCGGCGTGCGGAAAAAAAGAAAAATTGTACGAAATTCCTGACCTGTCGCAGTATAAGACAGATTATGTAGGAGATTCTTCGAACGTTATAAATATTGTAAGTGGGCAAGAGTATCCGGAGGGATACTCATATGACAGTATAGAGATACAGTCTGAAACAGAGCCTTATGGATTAACCGTTTTTCTAAAAGATGAACCGTCTGCATCCAGGATTGAAGATGAATTGCAGGTCAATGCAGATATGACATTTGACTTGATTGGTAATTTGGAAACACTTGATTATAGAATTGCAGACAGCAAAGAAATCATTGCATCGTATGAACGGTAGAGCTATTGCTCTTCAACTTCAGGTTTGTAGAATTCAAAAAATTTAATATGAAATGTGAGATAGAGCGTATGGAAATAATCTATACGTTCTATTTTTTTTGCCTTTTTGAAAAAAGTGATTAAAAAACTATTGACATTTTATTACTGGAGGTGCGAAATGGACTATATGACATTGAAAGAGACCGCCGAAAAGTGGGGCGTGGCACCTCGTAGGGTAAATTATTATTGTGCTGGTGAGCGTGTCCCCGGCGCTGTGAAAATGGCCGGTGTTTGGCTGATACCAAGAGAAGCACAAAAACCACTCGATAAGAGATACAAAGGAAACAAGAAATAGTTTCTTGTGAGGTTTCTGTGACATTTGAATGCTACACTAAGAATGAAGGAGTGTGATACAATGCGAATTTTAGTAGTCGAGGATGACCGACTTTTGAATAATACCTTGTGCTATAACTTGGATGCTGCGGGCTATGTCGTGGACTCTGCATTGACAAAATCAGCAGCCAGTAATTTTCTAACTAAGCAGGACTATGACCTGATCGTGCTGGATGTAAACCTGCCAGATGGGAATGGCTTTGATTTCTGCGGTGAGGTAAAAGAGCGCCGGTCAGATACAGCGGTGATCTTCCTGACCGCAAATGATATGGAGAGTGATATGCTCAAAGGATATGAGCTGGGAGCTGAGGACTATGTGACCAAGCCTTTTCCCATGAGCGTCTTTCAAAAAAAGCTGTCCGTGGTATTGGGGTGGCTGGCGAAACAGAGTGGCGGAGATTGCTATGAGGATGGCGCACTATCCATCAATTTCTCAGAGATGACTGCTTCCCTGTCCGGTAAGCCGCTGGTGTTCACTCCGTTGGAATATCGGATGTTGAAAATCCTGACCAAAAATCCGCAGATTGTTTTGACTAGGCAGATGCTACTTGAAAAACTGTGGGATGCCGATGGAAACTTTGTGGATGAACACGCCCTGACCGCAGCCATCAGCCGGGTGAGAAACAAAATTGAAACGGAAGGCCGCCAGTACATTAAGACGGTGTACGGCATGGGCTATATGTGGATTGGAGGGACGCTGAAATGAATATACGAAAATTCTCCATCAACAAAGCCTGTATCCTTTTGGGAATACTCTTGCTGCTGGCAGTTGGTGTGGTTTCTGCCGCTATTTATCTGCTGACCGAGAATATAACCGCTGTCGGGTATGTGTTCTTGTTCAGTGTCTTTGTGTTGCTTTGCGTCATCTGCTTTGTGACCCTGATCCGTCGGAAACTGGTCATGTTCTCCGATTCCTTTTGTGGTCAAATGGATGATATGCTCTCCGGGGATATTATGCAGCCGAAGCAGACGATTGAGGAAGAAAGCCTATTTTATAAAATCAACTACCGACTGGGGCGGTTGTACGAAGTCATGCAGGAAAATAAAAACAACATCGCAAAGGAACGAGCTGACCTGCAAGAGCTGATCTCTGATATTTCCCATCAAGTCAAGACCCCGATTGCCAACTTGAAGATAATCAACAACACGCTGCTTGAAAACGAGGTTCCTCCGCAGAAGCAAAAGGAATTTCTGACAGCCCAGGCTAGTCAGCTTGATAAGCTGGACTTTCTCATGCAGGCCATGATTAAAACTTCCCGCTTGGAAACGGGAGTCATTTCGTTGGATCAAAAACAGCAGCCGGTTTATGATACCCTTGCCACAGCCCTGGGCTGGATTTTGTTCAATGCTGAAAAGAAACAAATAGATGTACAGGTGGAATGTCCAGAGCATCTGGATGCGCGACACGATAGAAAATGGACAAGCGAAGCTCTGTTCAACATTCTGGATAACGCAGTGAAGTACACCCCGGCAGGCGGACAGATCCGTGTGTCTGTGGAAGGCTGGGAAATGTATGTAAAGATCAACATTGCCGACACCGGCATCGGCATCTCGGAGCAGCATCAGGGGACGATTTTCAAACGATTTTACCGGGAAGATGCGGTACATGATGTGGAGGGGATTGGGATTGGTCTGTATCTGGCCCGTGAGATCGTGACCTTGCAGGAAGGCTATATGCGGGTGGCATCAGAGATTGGGCAAGGCTCAACCTTTTCTGTTTTCCTGCTCCGAAAGTAGTACCGACATTCCCTCAAAATTGAAATGTCACAGACTTATGACATTTGGAACCGAATTTCTTATAAATTCTTTGTAGCTCGTGACATTTCTGTGAGGTTCGGTCTTTATGATAAAACCATCACCAAAAAAGGATGGTGTTCTATATGAGCATATTGCAGACAACAGATTTAAAAAAATATTACGGCACTGAGCCGAACATCACAAAAGCATTGGATGGCGTAACCCTCTCCATTGAGGAGGGAGAGTTTGTTGCCATCGTTGGTACTTCCGGCAGTGGTAAGTCCACCTTGCTGAATATGATGGGCGGTTTGGATACACCGACTTCCGGTAGCATTCAAGTAAAAGGAAAAGAACTCTCTGAATTCAAGGATGAACAGCTTACCATCTTCCGCAGACGTAACATCGGCTTTATCTTCCAGAACTACAATCTGGTGCCGGTGCTGAATGTCTACGAAAACATCGTGCTGCCTGTGGAACTGGACGGAAACAAGGTAGATAAGAAGTTTATGAAAGAAGTAGTGCAGATGCTGGGACTGGAGGATAAGCTAAACAATATGCCCAACAACCTCTCCGGCGGTCAGCAACAGCGTGTGGCAATTGCGCGTGCCCTTGTTTCCAAACCAGCCATTGTCTTGGCCGATGAACCGACCGGAAACCTTGACAGCAGGACAAGTAGTGATGTATTAGGACTTTTGAAAGTTACCAGCCAGAAATTCCATCAGACCATTGTGATGATTACTCATAACAATGAGATTGCCCAGCTTGCCGGCTGTATTATCCGTATTGAGGACGGCAGAATTTCCAAGTAAAGGAGGGCGAAAATATGACAGATATTTTATTTGGGAATAACAACAGACCTGTCCTGAAACTTCTGGCAAAGCGTTCTTTGAAAGCCCGGAGAAACACCATTGCTGTATTGGCGATTTTGCTTGCCACACTGCTTTTTACCAGCCTGTTTACAATTGCCATTAGCTTGCAGACTGCTATGCAGGAAAGTAATATGAGGACAACCGGCACTTCTGCCCATGCAGGTATCAAGCGTTTATCTTGGGAAGAATATGAACGGCTGTCATCGGATACAGGGGTGAAGGACAGCGGATACTCGATTATCATAGGAAATGCCGTGGGTGATAAGTTCAACAAGACACCCACGGAACTGCGATATAGTGATGAAACCTATGCAGAACTAACTTTTAACACCCCCGACACCGGATATCTGCCGGAACAGAAAAATGAGATTGCCACCAGCCGTATTGTTCTGGCAGCGATGGGATTACCTGATGAGGTTGGTACACAGATGGAACTGACCTTTATAACTGATACGGATACATTTAGCGATACCTTTACGCTTTGCGGCATTTGGGATGGGGATGCTGTGGCGTATCGTCAAACAATTCTATTATCCAAAGAATATACGGAACAGGTAGCTCCTGTCATCCACGGGGAAACGGACGGAACAACCCCACCTGTGGGAACCGGTTATATTGATGCTGTTATGATGATGCCTACGGCATGGAACATTGAAAAGCAGGCATTAGATGTGACTTCCAAATACGGTTTAGATGAACGGGTAAGTATTAACGACGCTTACCAAACGGCAACGGTCAGTTTTTCTTCCATGCTGCCCCTTGTAGCTGGTATTGCGGTTATCTTTATCGCAGGGTATCTTCTAATCTACAATGTGTTTTATATTTCTATCGCACAGGATATTCGGTTTTATGGAATGTTGAAAACACTGGGAACCACTGCAAGACAAATAAGAAAAATCGTTTATAGAAAAGCAATTAAGCTATCTCTTATGGGTATACCTATTGGTCTATTGTTGGGATGGCCAATTGGTCGATTGCTGCTGCCTGCGATTGTAAATATGCTGACGGATGATATAAGGGTCGTTACTACGGTAAATCCGTCGATTTTTTTGGTGGCGATTGTTTTTTCTATGATTACTGTTTTGATTAGCTGCCAAAAACCTGCTGCGATGGCAGCCAAGGTTTCCCCGATAGAGGCGCTACACTATGTCGAGCAGGCAGGAGGAAAAAAGAAAGACCGTCGCAGTAAACGTATAAGCACAGTTATGATGGCAAAAAGCAATCTTGGCCGCAATAAGAAAAAAGTAACGATTGTTACCTTGTCCTTTGCACTCAGCATCGTTCTTTTGAACAGTGTCTATACCTATGTGACTTCCTTTGATTTCGATAAGTTTGTGGCTGATTTTAGTCTTACGGATTTTACAGTGTCCGATACAACGGTAATCAACAGCTATGCCCCGTATAACACGGCGAATGTGAGCCAGGATTTCATTCGTGAGGCTGAAAGGTTGAATGGTCTTGAAGATATAGGCAATGTGTACCTGTGGATTTCCAAACAGCCGCTTTCCAAACATGATCTTACAAAGTTGCAGGAACTTGCAGTTTCTTCCCGTGATATAGCAAATGAGCTGGGAAATTATAGGGTTCGACAGGAACATGGTGTCAATGTGTACGGGTTAGACGACTTTCCGGCAGAGTATGTGCGGGTTTTGGATGGAGAGCTAAACATGGAAAAATGGAGAGCTGGAACCGGCGTGTATGTAACACCGCTGCGGATGATGAGTGACGGTTCTCTCTGTTTGTATCAACCGGGAGACAAGATCTGTGTGCAGCAGCTTGATGGAACAAACAAAATATATGATGTATTGGCTGTGGTAGATATACCGAAAGCGTTAGAAACACCTTTACAAGTAGATATGGGACTGGATTATATTTTCCCGACAAATGAGCTGCTGGGAAATATGGTATCCGCCGACCAGCCGGCCATGAAAACCATCTTCAATGTAGATAATGAATACCAGCTTGCCACGGAAAACTGGCTGAAAAACTACACTACAAATACGGACACAGCTTTGGATTATCTGTCAAAAGTGACACTGCGGCAGACTTTTGATGGGATGATTAACATGTACCGTCTTGTGGGAGGTGCTCTTTGTGCGATTCTGGCGTTGATTGGCATACTGAATTTTATCAATTCCATGATGACCTCTATTTTGTCCAGATACAAAGAATTGGCCATGCTGCAATCGGTAGGTATGACCGGCCGACAAGTCAAACAGATGCTAATGATTGAGGGGATTGGGTATTCCGCATTGGGGCTTATATGTTCCCTGCTCATCTCTATCGTGGGGAGTCTGACAGTGGTTCGAATGATGGGGGCAGAATTAAGTTATTTTACATGGCATTTTACCCTGCTTCCTGTGTTCCTCTGTGTAATACCGTTAGTTCTCATTACCGCCTTTGTACCTTTGGTCTGCTATAACAAAATGGCACAGAAAACAGTTGTGGAACGGCTACGCATTGCTGAATAAGATACACAGACGAGAAACGGTCATCCGAAAGGGTGGCCGTTTTCAAATGTCACAAAATTGTGAGATTTCAGCTGATAAAAGGCACCTGTCTGTGACATTTCTGTGAGGATTATCAGTATAGAGCTAATTAATGAACCTCTATATTTTTTTATCATTTCCTTCATCGTCCGATGTTCCTTTCAAATCTGTGATCCACAGCATGACATCTTTCAATACGGAAGTATTTAATTCCTAATAAATAAACTTTTCTTCTCTTTGGTTTCGGATTAAATCAGCTTCCTTCAATATTGCAAGGTATATTATGTGTCAAGAACCAGTTACTTCAAAAAAACTGTTTTATTTTTAGAAAAAACTGTTTGGGGAGAACCGATTGATGTTCAAATGCATCTAATTGATGTAAAATAAAAAAACACGTGTATAAATGTCCGGACCAAAGGAGAAACAGGCTATGACAAAAAGTGCATTTATTAAGGAGGTCCACGATGCGGAAGCGATGCTGTAAAAAGAGAAAAACACTGCCAGACTATTCCCGTGAAGTATTGATGAAGGGACGTGCAGAGACCAACTCCAAGGAATATCTGCCGTTCCCAGTGATGTTAGGTCAGATTTTGACCTTGTTGGAAGAGACACCGAAAGAAGAGCAGAAGGATTTACAGTTCTTGATCCCATTTAACGAGGGTGCAGATGCAGATGGACAGTATGCAAGAGCCGTCCGGACGGTACTGGACCGCAAGGGATATGAGCATGTGGACATTATCGCGCCGATCCTGGAGACACTTCCAGTGACCGCAGATGATCCGGAGCTTCTGATGAAGGCTCTGGTTTGCGGCGACATCCTTTACAGTGCCGATCCGCATATGCGGGATCAGTGTTACCGCTCTCTGCTTCCAGATGGCAGCCTCCATGAGTGGAAAGACCTGCGCCGCTGGGCGAAGGAGATCGGAGAAGAAAGTACCTCAGCCAAATCACTGGGATTAGTTGGAACCTCTGCCAGCCTGACCAGCTTAAATGAGGGAATCCTGGAGCAGCTGGAGTATGAAGGAATCCTGTGCCGCCGGGCACCGCTGTCTGAGATGATGCTGTTTCTGTGGAAAGAAGCCTCTGGCAATAAAAATGCGACAGAGTTTTTCCAGAAATGGGAAAAACAGCTGTTGGCAATCCATAAGCGCCTGGGAGATAGAAGCAGCTTCAGCCAAGACCTAAGAGGGCTTCAAAAACGTGCCGATGAGTATCTGTCAGACTACTCTGGTGCCAATGGACGATACCGTTATGCAAAAGCACTGGAACTGGGTGAGAACTGCAGCGGTATCCTGATGATGGCACCACGCTATGAAAACACTGCTATGGTGCTGAATATGAGAGGAATTCACGACCACTGCCAGGCACCAGTTTATGACCTGTCCCTGGATGGGGACTTCGACGAGGCAGGATGGGAGAAACTTAGATCCTTCTTGTATTATTGTGAAGTATAACAGGCACATTATGCTTAGTACAGCGAATATTAAGTAGCCACTATGTTGATTAGTTTGACTTTTCATATACTGCGTCAATATAGCAGATACATAATTTTCACTGTACTGGGTACAATATAAATTAAAAAAGGAGACATAAAAAATGACAGGAATTAAGAACATCAACAAAGCAGAAGTCATGGCTTTAAAAGATCAGGTAGAATACCATGACGGACAGGTAGTCAGCAAAACACTGGCGCAGAACGAACACGTAAGTGTTACTCTGTTTTCTTTTGACAAAGGCGAAGAGATCAGCACCCATGAATCCGGCGGGGATGCCTTCGTGACCTGTCTGGATGGTGTAGGAAAAGTAACTATTGACGGCGAAGAATATATCCTAAAAGAAGGCGACTCCATCGTCATGCCAGCAAAACATCCCCATGCGGTATATGGACAGGAACAGTTCAAGATGCTGCTGGTAGTAATTTTCTAAGGCTGGCAGTAAAAGAAACTTACTTTCGTTTCATTTTTTATAAGAGACAAGGTCATTTAGGACGCATTATAGTTACATTGTTAATTTTGGAAAAGTAGAAGGGTTAGAAAAAGGCGTACTACGGTTGAAATGCGGAATAGAACTGAATGTTTCAAGAGCAAAGAAAGAAGAGTTTACCGAGGCACTGTTTGAATATCTGAGGGAAAGGAATGGTTGATCTGATGAGTTTGCTAAGTGATGCTTAGTACAAGAATGTGAAGAAAATGGAGAGAAGGTTTTAAAAGAACTCTCTGTAGAGGAAATCTATAATTATTACGAACAAGCAAATATCAAAGAGAAGGAGTGGATCAAACAATTAGTTTTTGAATACCAAATTGTGAATGTGAAATGAGTAAAGCCGAGAGTATTAATCTATCTCGGCTTTAGTATTTTTCCAAATTTTTGAATCGTCGATATTCTAAGGGTGATAATCCAAGCTGTTTTTTAAATACAGCTGCAAATTTCCCTTGATTAGAATAGCCGACCTGTTCGGATATTTCGGCAATCGGACGCTTTGTGTCCGAAAGAAGCCTTGCGGCTTCGTTCATACGGATTTCCCGCAGCCAGGTGGATATATTCTGTCCATATACGCCTCTAAAATAATTTTTCAGGCTGGTTTCACTGACCGAAAAGCGTTCTGCAATCTGCCGTACAGGAATGTGCTGGCGAAGATCATCTGAGAGAATTTGCGCTGCCCTTTTTGCAATTTCAACCTGCGTTTCCGTGTAGAAGCCGCAGGTTTTCGGAGGCCGGATTTCCATGTTAAAAAGCCGGTGGAGAAGTTCAAGCGTATAGATTTGCAAATGGAAGGCAGAGGGCTTTTCAGATAGCCGCCAGAGTTTTTGAAATATATTTTCCAGCTCACTGTCCGCTCCGTTGATATATGTCTTATGGTTGCCACAATAATTTTCTTCCAGCGTAGGGAGGTCAAGTGAAAAAGATTTCAAAAGTTCACCGCAGGACTGTAAAAGAAGTGGCAGGTCAAAGTATATTTTTATGCCCTGATATTGCCGTGTGGGAAAGATATATTCTTTCTGTGCGGTCTGTTCACTGACACAAAAATCATTTTCCTTCAGGTAAATGTAGGAGCCGTCATCCAGAAGCAATTCACTTCTGCCCGAAACGCAATAGTTAATCAGCAAAGGCTTTAGATTTGAATTTTCATCCGACTCCGGCCATACGGGAGCGTTTACAAAAATAAAAGCCAAAGTCAGCCCCGGAAAGAGCGTATGGAATGTCATGCGTCCCTTGCCATCTGCCCGATCCAAAAGCAATGTGCTGCTATTTGGACTGTTTTTCAAGGTCACACCAGAAACAGCATCGCTGTTTTCTAAAATGTTGCATATCATGTTACGCAACTGCTTCGCCCCTTTCATCACGCAAAATCGCTGATATTATTATACCTGCGAGAAAACTCCCGGTCAATGGATATTCTGGCAGAGCGAAAAAACTCCTTGCTATACGGGCTTAAAATACCGATATATGCATAGAAGCACAGCTGAATTTATGCTATCATTAGGGATGGTTAGCAAGAACTAACAAAGACGAAAATAATCATGTTAGGAGGTTTCGCAATGAACAACAAATTGCAAGGAAAGGACTTAATCAACATCGGTATTTTTACGGCGATTTACTTTATCGTCATTTTCGCAGCGGCGTCTATCGGTTTTATCCCGATCTTTATTCCACTTATCAGCGTGATCGTGCCGCTTGTGGGCGGTATTCCGATGATGTTGTTCTTCTCCAAAATTAAGAAATTCGGTATGCTTACCATCTGCGGAGTGCTGCTGGGTATCATTATGCTGCTGACCGGCATGGGCTGGTGGTGCATCCCTACCGGGCTGATCTTCGGGCTGATTTCCGATTTTATGATGAAAGCCTGTGACTACAAAAATGCCAAGCGTGAAGTGTTGATTCACGGCGTTTTTTCCATGTGGGTAATCGGCGCCTTTATTCCCATCGTTGTGACGCGTGACGCTTACTACCAGAACCTGCTCCCCGGTTACGGTCAGGAATATGCCGACACGCTTATGGCTTATATGCCCGACTGGATTTTGCCGGTATTGCTTATCGCTGCTTTCGTCAGCGGTCTTGTTGGCGGTCTGATTGGACGGAAGATTTTCAAAAAGCATTTTGAGCGGGCAGGAATTGTATAATGAGCCGCGAACTTCTTGCAAGTCAAAAAAACAATAGCGGAATTTTATTAGATCCCCGGACAAAACTGGCGGTACTGATTACCATAGCTGTCTTTATTTTAGGCGGTTCGTATGAAGGTATCATGCAGTATTACATCATCGTGTTGGCGGCGATCCCGCTGTTACTTTTGTCAGCGGCCAGAAAATGGAAAGGTGCTGTTCTCTATATCCTGATTTTCGGAGGCAGCCTGTGTCTGGAAATGTTCGGCATGTCCCGACTGACCGGCGTAGCAAACTACATCGCGGTAGCCGTCGTTGGTATTCTTCTGCGGTTCACCCCCAGCGTGGTCATGGGATATTTCGTGGTAACGACAACCACGGTCAGCGAATTTGTTGCGGCGATGGAACGGCTCCACCTGCCACAGCAGATCACCATTCCTATGTCTGTGATGTTTCGCTTCTTTCCCACGGTTGCGGAAGAATGGAGCGCTATTGGGGACGCCATGCGGATGCGTGGCGTCCGCTTTGGTGGTGGAAAAGTCGGTGCGATTTTAGAGTATCGGATTGTACCCATGATGATCTGCTCCGTCAAAATCGGAGAGGAACTGTCCCAGGCAGCCCTTACGCGGGGATTGGGAGGCCCGGTAAAACGGACGAATATCTGTAAGCTGGGTTTTCATGTGCAGGATGTTATTTTCCTGCTGATCTGTCTGGGAGCATTTGCAGCGCAAATCTATGTGCTTGCCGCAAGGGGGTGAAGGAAATGATTGAATGTCAAGATGTGTCCTTTTCTTATCTTGCCAGTACCCTTCCCGACAGTGAGAGGCAGGCCGGTGGCGCTTTGAAACATATTTCCTGCACTATTGAGGACGGTTCTTTTGTCCTGCTCTGCGGGACTTCCGGCTGTGGGAAAACAACCATGACCCGGTTGTTTAACGGCTTGATCCCCCATTATCATGAGGGGACTTATACCGGCTCCGTCTATCTGGATGGAAAGGATACCCGTGACCTGTCACTGTTTGATATTTCTCTGAAAGTCGGTTCTGTATTTCAAAATCCGCGTTCTCAGTTTTTCAATGTGGACACGACCAGCGAACTGGCTTTTGGCCCAGAGAATCACGGCATAGCGGAAGATCTTGTGCGTGACCGTGTAAAGCGTGTAGCTGCACAGCTAAAGTTGGAGCCGCTGCTTGATAGAAGTATTTTTTCTTTGTCCGGCGGTGAAAAGCAAAAAATCGCCTGCGGATCGGCAGCGGCGATTGACCCGGATATTTATGTGCTTGATGAGCCATCATCCAACCTTGACGCATACGCTATCGCTGATTTTCGACAGCTACTCTTTACTTTGAAATCGCAGGGAAAGACCATCATCATCTCTGAACATCGGCTGTATTATCTGTCCGGCCTCTTTGACCGTGTCCTGTACCTAAAAGATGGAGAAATCGAAGGTGATTATACAGCAGAGAAATTTTGCAGCCTGTCGGCAAGACAGCGCGATGATATGGGATTGCGCCCTCTTGATCTTGCGGGGCTTTCAGAAGTTGAAGGCACGCCGCAGAGAATGAATGAGGCGGTTTGGACGATAAAGAATGTGTCCTTTGCCTATAAGCATGAGCCGGAAACCTTGCATATAACGGAAACCTCTTTCCCATTCGGCAGCGCCACGGCCATCATCGGACATAATGGTGCGGGAAAATCCACCTTTGCCCGGTGCCTCTGCGGGTTGGAAAAGCACTTCAAAGGAACGGTGCAGGATCAGAGCAAGAACTATTCCAGAAAAGAACGATTGAAACTCTGTTATATGGTCATGCAGGATGTAAACCACCAGCTCTTTACCGAAAGTCTTCTGGATGAAATTCTGCTCAGTATGAGAACCGAGAATAAGCAAAGGGCAAGAGAAATCTTAAAGGAGATGGACTTGCTTTCCTTTGAGGACTGCCACCCGATGGGACTGTCCGGCGGTCAAAAGCAGCGCGTGGCGGTTGCCTCTGCGATTGCTTCGGAGCGCCCTCTGATTTTATTTGATGAACCGACCAGTGGCCTTGACCTGTTTCACATGAGGCAGGTTGCCAATGTTGTTAATCAGGTGGCGAATACTGGAAGAACTGCGCTTGTGGTAACGCATGACCCGGAATTTATTCTACGCTGCTGCAATTATGTCCTTCACTTAGAAAACGGGCAAATTCAGGAAAGTTATTCCATAGAGGACAGCGATGGCCGAAAACGCCTGCTAAAGTTTTTTCTGAGTGATATGAAGAAGGAGGTGTCCACAGAATGAAGGAGGAAAAGAAAGAGTCACCCATAGGCGTCTTATGGGGATGGGGCAAACCCTATCACGGGAAATTCATTGGCAGTATTATCCTTGCGGTATTAGGCGTTGCCTGCCAGATGGTGCCCTATTTCTGCGTGGCGCATATTGTCACAATGATGTTGTCTGGGGAACAGAATTATTCCCGCTATGTGACCGCTGGTATTATTGCACTGTGCGGATACTTTGGGAAGGTGCTGTTTTCCTGTCTTTCTACAACGATTTCCCACACAGTGACCTATTACACGCTGCGCGATCTGCGGGAAAATATCACCGCAAAGCTGGCCCGCGTCCCGATGGGGACGATTTTAGATACTCCGTCCGGCCAGTATAAAACAACGATTGTTGACCGGGTAGAAGGTATGGAGCCAACCTTCGCACACCTGATCCCGGAAATGACGGCAAATGTGCTGGTACCGCTTGTTATCGCCGTGTACCTGTTCCTTTTGGACTGGCGCATGGCGCTTCTGTCACTTGTTACGCTGGTGGTGGGCCTTGCTGTCATGTCTGCCGGCATGAAGAATTATCCCGTCAAATGGGAAAGCGCGGTTAAGGCAGGCAAGCAAATGGCAAATGTCATTGTAGAGTACATTGGTGGGATTGAGGTAGTCAAAGCGTTTAGTCAATCCGCCGGTTCCTACAAAAAATATTCTGACGCAGTAAACTATAACGCCAACTACTATGTGGACTGGATGAGAGAAAACCAGAAAACCATGAGCGCCTACAACGCCATTTTGCCATCGGTGTTGATTTGTGTGCTGCCCTGCGGCTTCGCGTTCTGGATCTCCGGCAGCCTGGAACTTTCCACTTTCCTGTCTATCGTAATTTTCTCGCTGGGACTGATTGGGCCGATTGTTGCAGCCTTTACCTTTACGGACGATTTGGCCGTATTAGGGACAAATGTGGAAGAAATCAGCCAGCTTTTGAACGCTGAAGAACTGAACCATAAGGATACGCCGGTCAAGCTGGAAGATACCGGCATTTCTCTTAGGTCTGTGTCTTTTTCCTATGACGGGACAACAGAGGTTTTGCATGGTGTGAGCCTGACCATCCGGCCCGGCACCATGACCGCCCTTGTGGGGCCGTCTGGCTCCGGCAAATCGACGGTGGCAAAGCTGATTGCCGGATATTGGGATGTTACATCCGGCAGCATTACCCTCGGCGGTCATGAGCTGAAGGATATACCGCTGTCTGAAATTGCAGATCAGATTTCCTATGTATCTCAGGACAACTACTTGTTTAACCGCAGTATCCGGGAGAATATCCGCATGGGAAGACCCAGCGCCACAGACGCGGAGGTGGAACAGGCCGCCGAACAAAGTGGTTGCGACGCCTTTATCCGCGGGCTGGACAATGGCTATGATACGGTTGTCGGCAGCACCGGTTCCCACCTTTCCGGTGGGGAGCGCCAGCGTATTGCCATCGCCCGTGCCATGCTGAAAAATGCGCCGGTTGTCATTTTGGACGAGGCAACTAGCAGCGTTGACCCGGAGAATGAGGACGAATTGCAGCGAGCTATCGAGGCACTGACTCATGATAAGACCAGCACTCATGAAATCGCCAGGTATCTGAAGATTACCGAAAAGGCAGTTTACAGGTGCATGGACAGGCTGAAAGAAAAAGTGAAGAAGATCTTCGAGTAATTCATGATAATCACAAAGCAGGGTGTGAGAACAAACTCCGCCCTGCTTATTATTTATTTAGAAAAAATAAAGCTGTTATCAAAACCAGTATTTAAAAATTTTATCAGTAATAAAGTGCAGAATGATGTTTGGATTGCTGTTTTTATGCAACTATTTCTTGTTGCTCTTGACAAAATCTTTTTTAAAGATTAAAATTATAACAGTGTTATATAGCACTGTTATATAGGAGGTGTGCAAAATAAACGGAAATGGAACGACTTTAGAAAATATCCATCGGGCAGCGAAAGCGGAATTTTTAGAAAAAGGATATAAAGACGCTTCTCTGCGGAATATTGTGAAATCCGTGGGAATGACTACCGGAGCCTTTTACGGATATTACAAAAGCAAAAAAGAACTTTTTGAAGCCATCGTTGGTGAACATTATGAATATATTCGTAACCGTTTTATAAAGGCACAGCAGGAGTTCGCCGAACTACCAGCTGCCCAGCAGCCGGAAGTCATGAGTGATATTTCGGGAATCTGCATGTACGATATTCTCTATTATGCGTACGAACATTTAGAGGAATGTAAACTGATCCTCTGCTGTTCGGAAGGGACAAAATTTGCCGGGCTAATTGATGAAATGGTGGAGATTGAGGTAGATGGGACGCATGCCTATCAGGATGTCTTAAGGCAGCTTGGACGGTCCTCTCCGCATATCGATCCTTCGCTGGAGCATATTCTGATCACCGGAATGTTTCATACTTTTTTTGAATTGATCATCCACGAAATGCCGCTCAAAGATGCCGAAAACTACGTTAGAGAAATGCGCGCCTTTTATACAGCAGGATGGATGAAAATTATGGGGCAGTAATGCCTTATAATTTTTGTTCGACAGTTAGCTACAGCTAACCTAAATTCGGATATTGTAAGAACATAGACGTGTTCTCTTTATCATAGACACAAAGAAAAGGAGGAATTTTTTTGAAAAAACAATCCAATTTATCACGCCTGCTGGAAATTGCAGGTAGCCATAAGTACCTGACCTATGCTTCCTGGGTGCTTTCTGCAATCAGTGCCCTGATCGCTCTGGTACCCTTCTATTACATCTGGAAAATGATCAAGGAAGTACTGGAGGTGGCACCGAATTTTGGCCAGGCACAGAACCTGACCGGTAATGGCTGGATGGCAGTATTGTTTGCGGTTATAGCGGTGCTTGTCTACATAGCAGGGCTGATGTGTTCCCATTTAGGGGCATTTCGTATCGCCACAAACCTGCGTATCCAGACCATGGAACATATTGTCAGACTTCCCTTAGGTTTTGCCGAAAGTTTTGGCAGCGGAAAACTGCGCAAGATCGTCAACGAATCCAGCGCAGCCACTGAAACCTATCTCGCTCATCAGCTTCCCGACAGAGCCAATGCCATTGCAAGCCCCTGTGGTCTTTTGGTGCTGTTGTTTGCATTTGACTGGAGACTGGGTCTGTTGAGCCTTGTTCCGGTTGTGCTGGGATTTCTGATCATGATGACAATGACCGGAAAGCAGATGCAGGAAAAGATGAAAGAATACCAGAATGCGCTGGATGATATGTCCAACGAAGCGGTAGAGTATGTCCGCGGGATTCCGGTGGTAAAAACCTTTGGCCAGACCATCTTTTCCTTTAAGAAGTTTAAAGAATCCATTGACCGGTATAAAGTATGGGTGATCGCTTATACCAAGCAGCTTCGGACACCGATGATGTTCTATACAGCTGCAATCAACGGAGTTTTTGCCACACTGATCGCCGGAGGCTTGTTGCTGACACAAGACGGTGTGACTTCCGGTTTCTTACTGGATCTCATTTTCTATATCATCATTACACCGGTTATTTCTATTACACTGACACGTATCATGTTCCAAAGTGAAAATGCCATGATCGTAGATGACGCTTTACAGAGAATTGACAGCGTTTTGCGTTTGAAGCCTCTGGAGGAAACCAAACATCCAATACACCCGCACAATGCTTCCGTGGAACTGAAATCGGTTCATTTCAGTTATGATGGAGAAAAAGAAGTATTAGAAGATATTTCACTGACCATTCCTGAAGGGCAGACGGTAGCTTTTGTAGGCCCGTCCGGCGGTGGTAAGACAACCCTTGCCAACCTGATTTCCCGATTCTTTGATCCCCAGAGCGGAATGGTAAAAATCGGTGGTGTTAATGTGAAAGACATCCCAAAAGAGGAACTCATGAATACGGTGTCTTTCGTATTTCAGAACAGCCGTCTCATCAAGGCGTCCATTCTGGAAAATGTGCGTATGGGAAAACCGGAAGCTACCCGTGAGGAAGTTCTGACTGCCCTTCATCACGCGCAATGCGATGATATTCTGGAAAAACTCCCACAGGGTGTGGATACGGTCATCGGTACAAAGGGGGTCTATCTATCCGGTGGAGAGCAGCAGCGAATTGCCATTGCCCGTGTGATGCTGAAAAATGCTCCGATTATTATTCTGGATGAAGCCACTGCCTTTGCTGACCCGGATAACGAAAGCCGTGTACAGGCTGCTTTCTCAAAACTTTCCGAGGGAAAGACAGTGATTATGATTGCCCACAGGCTTTCTACCTTAACAAATGTGGATCAGATTTTTGTCATTCAGGACGGACAGGTTGCCGAGTGCGGGAACAGTCGTGAATTGCTTGCAAAAGACGGCATTTTCAGCCGTATGTGGAAAAATTACCAGACTTCCGTGCAATGGAAGGTAACAAAGGAGGTGCAGTGATATGAGCAAAAAACTGCAGAAAAAATATGCCCTGTCTGAACAGGGAGCAAAAGACCTGATCAAAGGCTGCCTGGCCTGTGTCCTTCAGAATCTGTCTTTTATGTTCCCGGTAGGACTTTTATATTACCTGGTCAGCGATCTGATGAACGGGGGTGTTCCCGGTGGGAAAATTCCATTTTATGTGGCAGGCTGCGTGGTGTGTATCGGCTTGATTCTGCTGACCACTTTCTTTCAATACAATGCGACCTATTTTGCCACTTACAAAGAAAGCGGTGTCCGCCGCATTACCCTGGCAGAGCATCTGCGCAAAATCCCTCTTTCTTTTTTCGGAAAAAAGGATTTAGCCGATCTTACCAGTACCATTATGGCGGACTGTACCTTTCTGGAACAGAGTTTTTCACATTTTATCCCTGAGCTTGTGGGTTCGATCATTTCTACGGTTCTGATTTCTATCGGTCTGCTCTTTACGGACTGGAGAATGGCGCTGGCTGCCTTATGGGTTCTGCCGGTTGCTTTTGCGATTGTGGGATTTTCCGCAAAGATTCAGGAAAATCTGAATCAGAAAGCGATGGATGTGAAGATGGCCTGCGCAGACGGGATACAGGAGTGTATTGAAACAGTTCGTGACCTGAAAGCGAACAATGCGGAGCAGGCATATTTAAAAGGGCTGGAAAAGAAGATCCGTGCTGTGGAGCATCGTTCCATCCTCAATGAATTCGGCCTTGCTGTTTTTGTGGTTTCCGCATCGCTGGTGCTGAAGCTTGGTATTGCAACGGTTGCGCTGGTGGGAGCTGTTCTACTCATGCAAGGAAGCCTCTCCGTGCTTACATTCTTTATGTTCCTTCTGGTAGTATCCCGTTTATATGACCCTCTGCAGGGCGCGCTCCAGAATCTTGCGGCAGTCATCAGTACACGAACCAACATTGCCCGAATGAATGAGATTCTCGATCATCCGATCCAGCAAGGCAGTGACAGGCTTTCCAATCAGGGGTATGATATTGTCTTTGACCATGTTGGGTTTGCCTACAATACCGGAGAAACAGTATTGAAAGATGTTTCCTTTACGGCAAAACAGGGAGAGGTTACGGCTTTGGTCGGCCCATCTGGCGGCGGGAAAACAACCGTATCCCGGCTGGCTGCAAGATTCTGGGATATTAACAGAGGAAAGATTACCGTGGGAGGTATGGATGTATCCCGAATAGACCCGGAAACACTGCTTTCTCTGTATTCCATCGTATTCCAGGATGTCACACTGTTTGACAATACGATTCTGGAGAATATCCGAATCGGAAACAAAGACGCCACAGATGAACAGGTCATTGCGGCTGCGAAACTTGCCAATGTGGATGAATTTGCCAAAAAACTGCCGGATGGATGGCATACCAATATCGGAGAAAATGGCTGTGAACTATCCGGCGGAGAGCGCCAGCGTATCTCTATTGCCCGTGCATTTCTGAAAAATGCGCCGATCATTCTTTTGGATGAAGCGACTGCTTCCCTGGATGTGGAAAATGAAACTCTGATACAGACAGCCCTTTCCCGTCTGATCGCAGATAAAACCGTTCTGGTTATCGCCCACAGGATGCGTACCGTAGCCGGAGCAGATAAGATCGTTGTCCTTTCTGATGGTACAGTTGCAGAAGAAGGATCACCAAAGGATCTGGAAGAAAAGAATGGTGTATATGCCCATATGGTAAAACTGCAGACAGAAAGCCAGAACTGGAAACTTGCGTGAAGAAGGAGGAAATGTAATGAACAAGAACCATTGTAAGCAGGAAAATATCCGACTTGGTACCCACGGAGAAGACTATGGAAGCTGGATGTCCAACCCTGTCTTTTACATCATTGGCGGAATCATGGAACAGGTTCATCGAGTCGTTCTTTCTCATCTGGACTATGACGGCGAGGGGAAGATTCTGGAAGTAGGCTGCGGCTCCGGAGCATTGACAATCCGTTCAGCTCTGACATGGCCGAAAGCAAAAGTGATCGGTGTTGATTACTGGGGCGCTGTGTACAATTACAGCAAAGCACTCTGCGAGAAGAATGCTGCCAGTGAGGGCGTGGCTTCCCGCTGTGTATTTCAGCACGGTGATGCGAAGCAGCTGGATTTTCCTGATGAGAGCTTTGATGTAGTTATCAGCAACTATGTCTATCACAATGTTATGGGTGCTGATATGCAGAAACTGCTGCTGGAAAGCCTGCGGGTATTGAAAAAAGGCGGCGTCTTTGCACTCAACGATGATATGAAACCAAAGATGTACGGTGACATGGAAGGTTTTGCGCAGAAACTGCGGGATATGGGGTATGAGGAAGTACGACTCGTTGACACTGCACAGGAAGCTTTTGGCTCCCACCGTTGGGCTGCCATGATGATGCTGGGGTCTTCCCGGCTGCTTGTCGGCAGAAAGTAATGTATCAAAACAGGAGGTTTGGCTATGTCCAAGTTAGGAGTCGTGGAGGATACCCTGTTTGTCCCTATGCTGGGAAGAATTTATGCTGCTGAGCATTGCCCACAAATTTTATATGATAAAAAAGCATTGGAATTGAAAAAGAAGCTGCCTTCAGACTTGATTAAACAGAATATGCAGAACCAGTATACCCTTTTGGCCTCTGCTTCCCGGTCTGCTAATATGGATCGGATTATTCGGTCTTTTCTGGAACGCAGACCGGACGGTGTGATTGTCCAACTGGGCTGTGGTCTGGAGACAACCTATCACCGATGTGATAACGGGAAGACACACTGGTATGCCGTGGATCTGCCTCATGTAATCGAATACCGGCGGGGACTTCTTCCCGAACCAGAGAGGGAATTATATATTTCCGGGGATGCCTTTGCAAAGGATTGGATCAAAAAAGTTCGCAATGATGTACTTGATGCTCCTATTCTCGTTACTGCAGGCGGGTTATTTCATTATTTTGAGGAACATAAGGTCATTGCCCTTCTGCGTATGATTGGGCAATTTGGAAATATGGAAGTTGTTTTTGATACGGTGAACAAAAGAGGAATGACCATGATGAAGAAAAAATATATGAAACAGGTCGGCCATGCCGATGCACAAATGTTCTTTTATGTGGATTCAGCGGAAGAACTGGCAGCAAAGATCGGGGGTAATGTGAAGGTGATTGCGGAGGAACCATACTATCGTTACATCCCTAAAAATGGCTTAAAGCTATCCACAAAGGTCAGTATGACAGTTTCTGATCAATTCAAGATGGTAAAGATGATACATCTAAAACTATAGTGGATATACAATATCAGAGAGAGAGAACTTTATCATTTTTTCGGACGCACTGATGAAACACCATCAAAAGCCGCTTTCTATCACCAGCGTGCAAAATTAAAAGATAATGCACTATGGGAACTTTTGCAAATCTTTAACCAGAAGCTTCAACCAACTCTATACAGAAACCGTTATCGTTTGGTTGCTTGTGACGGTTCTGTTGCTGATGAAGTCGATCCGGAACTTCTGGCAAAAGTATTGGCTAATCCAGAGATGTGGGCATTGCTCAATTCACTGGCGAAAACGATGAAGTAATGAAAAATAGTGAAAAAATAGTGTAATTTTAATAAAAAAACAATTCATAAAACGATATAATATATGGATAAAATGAGGATATTTATTGTGTATATGGATATTCTATCTCCATCAGTAAACTAAGTAAAATAAAAATTCTGCTTTACAAACAACAGATAAAGTATTAAAATAAACAAAAAGATATCTTCAGAGCAGGGTGAGATTCCCTACCGGCGGTAAAGCCCGCGAGCCGAGAGGCATGATCCGGTGAGATTCCGGGGCCGACAGTACAGTCTGGATGGAAGAAGATGATAGTACAGTTGATTTTTTGTATGAATGAATGTAGTATCAGAGCTCTGAGATGGTGATCCATTTCAGAGCTTTTTATATAGGAAAATCAGACATTCATTTATCAATCATATGTAACAGATCAATTCCACCCTGCAGATATTTCTGCAGGCTTTTTTTGTATCTGGTACATCGTTTTCGAAATAACTATACCATTCACTTGTCTGTGAATCCGATTGCACATGTTTAAAAGCCTCGGCGTAGCCCAGGCAAAGAACAGGAATAAGAAAGAAGGAATAGAAATGACGGATCAGGAATATATGCTTCGGGCTATTCAACTGGCCAAAAAAGGAGAAGGCTGGACGAATCCCAATCCTATGGTAGGGGCAGTGATCGTAAAAGACGGAAAGATCATCGGGGAAGGCTATCATAAAAAGTATGGAGAACTTCACGCGGAACGTAATGCAATTGCTTCTCTTACAGAATCAGCAGAAGGTGCGGTGATTTATGTCACGTTGGAGCCTTGCTGTCATCATGGTAAAACACCTCCATGTACGGAAGCGATCATTGAACAGAAGATCAGAAAAGTGGTGATCGGTTCCAGAGATCCGAATCCGAAAGTGGCAGGAAAAGGTGTACAGATGTTAAGGGAAGCCGGTGTAACAGTAGTTGAAGATTTTATGAGAGAAGAATGTGATCAGCTGAACCCGGTGTTTTTCCATTATATTACTACGAAGACCCCTTATGTGGTAATGAAGTATGCCATGACACTGGATGGGAAGATCGCAACGAAAACAGGAGCATCAAAATGGATCACCGGAGAATCTGCACGAAAAGAAGTACAGCATATGCGGCATCAGTACATGGGAATCATGGCTGGTATTGGAACTGTGCTTGCAGATGATCCGATGTTAAACGTCCGGGTAGAAGGCTGGAAAAGTCCTGTCAGGATTGTGTGTGACAGTAAGCTCAGGATCCCGCCGGGCAGTCAGATTGTAAAAAGTGCGGAAAAGTACCGGACGATCGTGGCTTATGCAGAACAGAAAAATGCAAAAGAGAAAATAAAAATATTACATACCATGGGAGTTGAAACCATTTACTGTCCCGACGAAAAGAATCAGATAGACCTTAAGAAGCTGATGGCAGATCTGGGAAACAGAGGCATTGACAGCATCCTCCTGGAGGGAGGAGGTACGTTAAATGACAGTGCACTGCGAGCTGGAATTGTAAAGGAAGTACAGGCTTTTGTGGCACCAAAGCTGTTTGGCGGTGTGGCTGGGAAGACACCGGTAGAGGGTATTGGAGTTGAACTGCCGTCTGAAGCAGTGGAACTGAAATATACAGATATCTGTCAGATCGGTGAGGATATCCGGATAAAATGTCAGGTGTGTGATAAAAAACAGGAGGAATCATGTTTACAGGAATCGTAGAAGAGAAAGGAAAAGTCCGTTATATACAGCTGACAGGGGAATCAGGGATCCTGGCAGTGAAAGCCCGGAAAGTCCTGGAAGGGACAAGGATCGGTGACAGTATCGCTGTGAATGGTGTGTGTCTGACAGTTACGTCGATTCAGCCGGACGGATTTACTGCCGATGTGATGGCAGAGACGATCAGAAGAAGCAGTCTTGGCAGCTGCAAGGCCGGAAGCCAGGTAAACCTGGAACGTGCAATGGCTGCAGACGGCAGGTTCGGGGGACACATAGTAAGCGGCCATATTGATGGGACTGGCGTGATACGTTCCATGCTCCGGGAAGAAAATGCCATCTGGGTATCAATTGAGACATCGCCACAGATTTTGCATCTGATCGTGGAAAAAGGATCCGTCTGTATTGATGGGATCAGCCTGACAGTTGCAAGGGTTGATGAAGCTGGTTTTCAGGTGTCGGTCATTCCACATACAGGAGAAGAAACCACTCTTTTGGAAAAGGTGCCGGGGGATCTGGTTAATCTGGAAAATGATGTGATCGGAAAATACGTAGAAAAACTGCTTGGCATCAGAAAAAACGAAGAAGAGAAAAAAGAATCCGGAATTACGATGGAGTTTCTTGAAGAATTCGGGTTTTAGAACAGGAGGATATACACTATGTCACAAAATTATCAGTACAACACAATTGAAGAAGCACTTAGGGATCTTAAGGAAGGAAAAATAGTTCTGGTCACAGATGATCCGGACAGAGAAAATGAGGGAGATCTGATATGTGCGGCAGAGTTTGCGACCAGGGAAAATATTAATTTCATGGCGACCTATGCAAAGGGTCTTATCTGTACACCGATGAGTGCAGAAATTGCGGCGAGATTGAACTTTCCGCCGATGGTTGCGGAGAACACGGACAATCACAGTACAGCATTTACCGTGGCAGTAGATCACGCAGATACAACCACAGGTATCTCTGCGGAAGAGCGCTCCTATACTATCATGAAGTGTGTGGATGATCAGTCAAAACCGGAGGATTTCAGAAGACCGGGACATGTATTTCCGCTTATTTCCAGAAAAGGCGGGGTTCTGGTACGAAATGGCCATACGGAGGCAACAACAGATCTTTTGAGACTTGCCGGACTGAAGGAATGCGGCGTGTGCTGTGAAGTTATGAAAGAAGATGGAACTATGATGCGTACATCACAGCTATGGGAAATGGCAAAAGAGCATAACCTTACATTTATTACGATCCGTGATCTGCAGGATTATATAAGAATACATGAAAAGCATGTAAAGGAGGAAGCAGCTGCAAACCTCCCAACGCAGTACGGTGATTTTAAAATGTATGGTTATATCAATGACATTACAGGAGAGCATCATCTGGCACTGGTAAAAGGTGATCTGGGAGATGGTGAAGATGTGCTTTGCCGGGTACATTCGGAGTGTCTGACAGGGGATGCATTCGGATCACTCAGATGTGACTGTGGCCTGCAGCTGCAGACAGCGATGCGCCAGGTAGAGGCGGAAGGCAGAGGGATCATTCTGTATATGAGACAGGAAGGCAGAGGAATCGGACTGATCAATAAGATCAAAGCTTATGCGCTTCAGGAACAGGGATACGATACCGTGGAGGCTAATGTGAAGTTAGGGTTTGCACCGGATCTCAGAGAGTACTGGGTTGGGGCACAGATACTGTCAGACCTTGGTGTGAAATCATTAAGATTACTGACAAATAACCCGGATAAAGTTTATGGACTTGGTGAATTTGGGCTGAAGATCAATGAGAGAGTACCTCTGGAGATTCCGGTACAAAAGTATGACCGGAAGTATATGAAGACGAAGCAGGAAAAGATGGGTCATATTTTTAAAGAAATAAATTTATAAAAAAACAGTAAATATCAGGAGGAAGAAAAAATGAGACAGATCAATTTAGTAGAAGGAAAAGTAGTAGCACCGGAGGGAATGAAGGTTGGTATCGTGGCAGCGAGATTCAATGAGATCATTGTGAATAAATTATTGGGAGGGGCAGTCGACGGACTGGTAAGACATGGAGTAGAAGAAGAGAATATTACTGCTGCATGGGTGCCGGGAGCATTTGAGATCCCGCTTACAGCACAGAAAATGGCACAGTCAGGAAAATATGATGCAGTTATCTGCGTGGGAGCTGTCATCCGTGGAGATACTTCACATTATGATCTGGTGTGCAATGAATCTGCCAAGGGGATTGCACAGGTTGAACTTGCAACAGGAATCCCGGTCTTATTCGGAGTGATCACGACTGAGAATATCGAGCAGGCTATTGCGCGTGCAGGAAGCAAAGCAGGAAATAAAGGCTATGACTGTGCATTATCTGCGATCGAAATGGTCAATCTGATGAAGCAGCTCTAAAAGACAGGAAAATAAATGATGACAAAAACGATCATATTCGACTATGATGGAACGATCCATCATACCCTTGGAATCTATGAACCGGCATTTCGTGAAACCTATCAGTGGCTGACAGAACAGAAGGTTGCAGAAGAACGGGAGATAGGCTCGGCGGAAATTGCCGGCTGGCTGGGATTTAACAGTAAGGAGATGTGGAATACATTTTTGCCGGAGCTGGATCAGAGCTATAAAGAGCAGGCAAGCAGGATGGTAGGAGAACTGATGGTCAGACAGATCAGGAAGCATAAGGCAGTGTGGTATCCGGGAGCAGAGGAGATGCTTACAGCTTTGAAGAACCGGGGATATCATCTTGTGATCTTAAGTAACTGTAAGGCTTCATATCGTGAGGCGCACTGGAAGGAATTTGGGATGGAACGATGGTTCGATCATTTTTATGACTGTGAATCGTATGGATTCCGTCCAAAGACAGAAATTGTGCAGGAAATTATCCGGGAATATACAGGCCCTTATCTGGTGGTCGGAGACAGGAGGCAGGATCTGGAATGTGCCAGAGCTTGCAAAAGCCCTTTTATAGGATGCCTGTATGGATATGGTGAGAAAGGGGAACTGAATGGGGCTGATTATTATGCAGAACATATAGAGGATATACTGCAGATGGTGATATGATTTTTGCAATATAAAAATCTGAAGGAAAAAAGTTAAAAATAAGTACTTCTGTAAAATAAAAGGATATAGAAAATTTGCAACAACTTGTTGCAAATTCTGAGGCGGGGATGATTTTAGGATAGTCATAGTGATAGAGGTAATCCACTTTTCTAACCCCATCTGTACAGTAAAGTTCTCAAGTCCAGTTGTACAAAGCGCTACTGCACGGGGAACCAGATGGAATGCATCTCCACTTCCTAAAAGAACTGCCATAATTCCAAACATGGTAAACTGTCGGTTTCCTTTGCCTTTGCGGATCATTTATAGATTTTACTGTGGAAGATTTTGCATAAAGTGTTTTCCGTGCTTGTGTGTACCATTATCTGATATCAAAGCAGTACAGGGTGATTCCGGCCATGCACAGGTCAATATGATTACGGATGCGTACTCTCATATTCCGGATGATGACCAAAGGAAAAATGCAGAGCTTTTTAAAGAAGCATTTTATGAGAAAAAGAATCTGAATCCAGAGAGGCGGGCGTTGCTCAATTCGTTGGCGAAAACGATGAAGTAATGAAAAATAGTGAAAAAATAGTGTAATTTTAATGAAAAAACAATCCATAAAACGATATAATATATGGATGAAATGAGGATATTTATTGTGTATATGGATATTCTATCTCCATCAAATCTATTGAAATCTCCATCATTTGTTGATAGAATGATGGAAATAAATCTGAAGTGAAGGAGATTCCTATGAGAGACTTTGATTTTATTGTAAGTCCTGAAAAATTGTTAACACCTGAAATTGTTCAGATGGTTAGCAGCATTCATGAACATAAAGGCAAACAGGAATTATTTCTCGAAGCCAATGTAGATGAATTGAAAACACTCTTAGAAGTTGCATTGGTTCAGAGTACGGGAGCATCCAACCGAATCGAAGGTATATTTACAAGCGATAAGCGTTTGGAAGAATTGGTAAGTCAAAAAGCAGAACCCCGCAACCGATCTGAGCAGGAAATTGCTGGTTATCGTGAAGTACTTTCCACAATTTACGAAGGTTATGAATATATCAACCCAAGACCGAACATTATTTTGCAGTTACATCGAGATCTGTACTCCTATTCACAGGGATCTGCTGGTGGAAGTTATAAGAATTCCGATAATGTAATTGCAGAAACAGATGCCGAGGGTCATCAGAAGGCACGTTTTATTCCAGTTCCCGCATTTCAGACTGCTGAAGCGATGGAAGAACTTTGCGCTCGCTTCCTTGAAGCATGGGAAGCTGACCGCATTGATAAACTGGTTTTGATTCCCATGTTCATTCTGGACTTTCTGTGCATTCATCCTTTCAATGACGGAAATGGTAGGATGAGCCGTTTGCTCACTTTACTGCTTTTTTACAAGGCGGGATACATCGTTGGAAAATATGTCAGTATGGAAATGCTGATTGAAAAGACAAAAGAAACATATTATGAAGCCCTTCAAGCAAGTTCTACTGGCTGGCATGAGGGCGAAAACAGCTATGAGCCTTTTGTTAAATATTATCTGGGTATCATGTTGAAAGCATACAATGAATTCGAAAGCCGTGTAGAGTATTTGAAGCATCGGAGTCTTTCTAAGCCTGATAGAATTAAAGCGGTTATTGATAACAAGGTTGGCAAAATTACAAAGAAAGAAATCATGGAGCTTTGTCCTGATATAAGCAAAATTACCGTGGAAAGGACTTTGACGAATCTGGTTAAGAGTGGGTATATCGCAAAAGTTGGTGCAGGTCCATCTACTGGTTATGTCCGTGTTTAAAAATATGAAAGTAGCTTATAAATTTGCCAGTCAAAACCGGCATTTTCTTAGCAAAAATCATTGCCTTTTATGTCGGCTTCTATAGCCGTAATCCTTTAATATCTTTAATACGTGATAAGATCGTATTGCAGCTGCAGCTGATAACGCCGGGAAGTGTATCAATGACTGTGTGCAGGAAGTGTTCCATTTCATCACTTGATGAAGCAACGGCATGTACATGCAGCTTGTCTCTTCCTGTGACACGGTAAATCTGCGTGACAGTATCATTATTATGTAATATATCTGTCACCTGCGACAGATGGTCTGGTTTTATCTCGATTTCAAAATAGCATGAAACAGCACCGCTGATCTTTTGAGGGTTTATTATAGTTGTATATTCTTCAATTATGCCTTGTTTCTCCAGAGCCTGAATCCGGGCTTTTACTGCCACTCTGGAAATACCGGTTTCTTTACCGATATCAGAGTAAGAAATACGTGCATTTTCTATAAGCAACTGGATGATTTTCTGATCCAGTTCATCTAAACCGTTCAGGTACATAAGTGTCCCTCCTGTAAAATAATATCCTCCGGATATTAAATATCATATCATTTATTTAGCTGAAAGTAAACGCGGGCTTGACTTAGCAGCTGTAGCTACATATAATTGTTTCATAACGTAATTTAAAACTTGCGTTTTGAATGTATGGAATAGATTCTGGTGAAGGAAAGAATAAGCGAAATTATAAAGGCTTTGGAGGAATATGATAATGTCAAAAGATGAATATTTGCTCACAGATACGCCTCTTAAAGCGTTGACGGTTTTTGCAATGCCAATGATTTTGGGCAGTTTTTTTCAGCAAATATACAATATGGCTGACTCTATCATCGTCGGCCAATTTGTTGGCTCCTCTGCACTTGCAGCTGTCGGGGCCTGCGCAGCGCTGACCAATGTTTTCATTTGTGTGGCACTGGGGGCAGGTGTCGGTGCCGGTGTGCTCGTGAGCCGCTATTTCGGTGCCAGGGAGTATGGAAAAATGAAGACCATCGTGTCAACGTCCTTGTTTAGCTTTTTAATTTTAAGCATAGTCCTTGGTGTTTTTGGCTTTTGCTTTTCCCACTCGATGATGAGAGTATTACAAACCCCTGGCGATATACTGAATGATGCAGTGTTATATCTGCGGGTCTATTTTGTGGGCTTTCCGTTTCTGTTTATGTATAACATTCTTTCCAACATGTTCACTTCCATTGGTGAATCAAAAATCCCACTGGGGCTCCTGGTATTCTCGTCAATCTTAAATATTTTTATGGATCTTTGGATGGTGGCAGGACTTGGTCTCGGTGTGTTTGGTGCAGCCCTTGCGACTCTTATAGCACAGGGGATTTCTGCGGTGTTTTCACTTTTTCTTTTCCTTAGCCGGATGCGTCGATATAAAAGTCGCTTTGACTGGTTTGACAGGCAGGAGTTATATTCCATGCTTCAAATTGCTGTACCTTCGGTTCTTCAGCAGTCTACAGTGTCCATCGGTATGATGATCGTACAGGCTGTTGTAAATCCTTTCGGTACACAGGCACTTGCGGGTTATGCGGCGACGATGCGGGTAGAGAATGTTTTTTCATTGATTTTTGTATCCATTGGCAATGCGGTTTCCCCATATGTTTCCCAGAATCTTGGTGCAAAGAAAATTGAACGGATCAAAAAAGGATATCACGCTGCACTGGTGTTAGATGTATGTTTTGCAGTTCTTGCTTTTATAGTCATTGAAACATTGCATACTCAGATTTCCTCACTATTCCTTGGTAAAGATGGAACTGCCCTGGCTTATCAGGTATCCGAGGGTTATATGAGATGGCTCGGTTACTTCTTCATCTTTATGGGAATCAAAATGGCAACCGATGGGGTCCTTCGTGGTCTTGGAATCATGCGCCCGTTCCTTATTGCAAATATGGTGAATCTGGCGATCCGTCTGTCGGTTGCTTTGATTTGTGCACCGCGTTTTGGCATTGTGTTTGTCTGGCTTGCTGTACCAGCAGGTTGGTTTGCAAACTTTTTAATATCCTATGTGGCTCTTCGGAGATCATGGCCGACTGATAAAGAGGTGCAATCTCGATAGCCTAAAGTAATTTAAAAGGAGAAATTTATAGTATGAACGATAAATGTGTGGTATTGAATGCAAAGAAAATGAATTTTGATGGGAAGCTGGATTTTTCCGTTTTATCTTCTGATGTTACAGTATATGATGATACAACAGAACAGCAGCTGTCAGAGCGTATTCAGGGTGCAGATATCATTGTAACAAAGGAGATGCCTGTGAGTGCAGAAATGATACAGAAATTTCCGGAATCTGTTAAACTGATCTGCGAGGCAGGTACAGGATATAATAATATTGATCTTGAAGCAGCACGAAAGAAGGGGATTACAGTCTGCAATATCCCGGCATACAGCACAGAACGTGTGGCACATACTGCGATCATGATGATATTGAATCTGAGTTCTGCAATGCAGGTACAGATGAAGATGCTGGCATGCGGAAATCATGACAATTTTACCAGAAATCTTCAGGTTCCGCATGTTGAGGTAAATGGAAAAACACTTGGTGTTATAGGTGCAGGACACATTGGCAGGAAAGTTATCCAGATCGCACAGGCTTTGGATATGAACATACTTGTATATACCAGGACACCGAAAGAGGATGAGAAGGGGATCTGCTATGTATCGCTTGAGGAGCTGCTTAAGAATAGTGATTATGTTTCCATGCACTGTCCATTGACAGAAAGTACAAAACATATGATCAATAAAGAAACTCTATCGCTTATGAAGCCATCAGCGTTTATTATTAATACTTCAAGAGGTGCGCTTATTGATGAGGCTGCTCTTATAGAAGCATTAGAAAATGGTATGATTGCAGGAGCCGGACTTGATGTTCAGGAAACTGAACCACCTGAAGAAGCAAACCCTCTTTATACTATGGATCAAGTCCTTTTGACGCCACATATGGGATGGAAAGGACTTGAGACAAGACAGCGGTTGGTTTCTATTCTGGCGGATAATATAAAGCAGTTTATGGAAGGAAATCCGATCAATGTTGTATCAGATCTATAGTATCTGGCAGCAAAGTGATGATATAACTTCCGGGTTTGCAGAGTGAAAAAAATATAATTACAATCAATAAGTCAGTGCTTTGATATCTTCTTCCAATATAGCAGGAATAACATAAACAATAGAATTACTGGAAAAAATAAGTCCGAATAGTCGTCAGAAACGCTGAGAAGAAATTATTCTCAGCGTTTTTTGAACATTACTATAATGTCAAGGAATCTTCTGCATCTACCCCACATCTGTAAATTTCCATCAAGATACAGTCTCGCATATTCTAGTGGTTCATCAATGGCAAGTGTGTTTAATGCACAATCTGATCCGGGTGTGGTTCTCAAATTCTTTTCTGCTTTCCAGCAGTCAATGCGAAGCATATAGCCTGCACTGATATAAACATCAATGCTGTTTCGTCCGGGATTATATTCTGCAAATATTGTTCTCATCGTATTTTATCTCCTTATCGTTCAATCAATTATTTGCTACAAAAATCAGAAGCATTTCAATCAGTTCACCATGTCACTTTTATTTTGTGTTATACTGTTTTACATAATTTTCTTGGTCTTGTATTTTCCCTTATCAGAGTTCGTAAACACTGGCGGGACGATATAACACAAGGGAAACAATAAGGGAAAGCTCAATCGGTATTTGAGGAAAAGAAGAATGGAAGATAAAAAAATATTACTCGATAATATTAACAAAATTCATACAACTGAACTGGGAGTTGATAGAATTAAAAGAAATCTAAAAATAGATATAGTAGATGTTGTTGAGTATTGCAAAAATAAGGTGTTGGATGAAAATTGCCATATATACAAACAAGGTAAAAATTGGTATTGCGAAATTGAAAATGTCAAAATCACTATCAATTCATATAGTTATACAATTATTACAGCACATATTATTAAGTAAATTATAAGTTGAGGTGAAATTATGGCATCAAGCAAAGAATATTTAGAGTTTATTTTAGGGCAGCTATCTGAGTTAGAAGAAATTACTTATCGAGCTATGATGGGAGAATTTATTATTTATTATCGAGGAAAGATTGTAGGTGGTATCTATGATGATAGATTACTTGTTAAACCAGTAAAAGCAGCAATTAGTTATATGCCGACAGCTTCATATGAATTACCCTATGAGGGAGCAAAAGAGATGTTGTTGGTAGATGAAGTTGATAATAAGGGATTTTTGGCAGGTTTGTTTGGTGCTATGTATGACGAACTGCCAGCTCCAAAACCGAAAAAGAAGAAACAAACAACCCCCAGTTTTTAAAACTAAGAAAACTGGAATTTACGGAGGTTAAAGATATGGATTATATTAGAGACCGAAAAAGTAATATTTCATTTAGCTTACATGATAGTAGGATATTACAGATTGAAATTAATGAAGATAAATTATCCTTAAATATGGATCGAATATTTCAATATACTGATAATGAAGAAAAGTGGTATAAGGGAATAATTGAATTTACAAATATTGATAAAGAAGAGTGCAATATTATGGTATTTAACGCTCCATACGGGTATAACGAAGTGAAATCTTTTTCTGGTAAAGAATTATCTTTTGATGAATTTAAGGAGCAATACCCTAATGCAGAATTTGAAATCGTTACAGAGGGATATTGCGGATATGACATAACATTTCAGGGATACATTTGGCAAGCAGAGAACGTTTCGCTTTTTGGAATCATGAGAATCTGGAATATAGGTAATATGATATATCGAATTTAACAACTTCCAGTTGAACAAAATCGCTGCGCGATGGCCTGCCAAGGCTGTGGCGCAGTTTTATTTTTATTAAAAAGCAGTGGAATTACTTTTCATAATCCGTTATTGTTAAGTTACCACACGAAACAACTGAACTAAGAAAGCTCCACTGCCTATGATAAGAATAACATTTTCTAGTCTCTTCCGCAATCGGAATTATGACGCTAATGCACCTCCGAATAGGTAGATGTAATTATTAACACTACTTATTCTGGAGGTTTTATTATGTATAAAGATATTTTTGAATCCATACGCAATGAAGCGGAAAAACGTAACCTGCGTGAAAGAACTATTCAACTGTATTGCTCTGATGTCAGTTACTTCCTTCGTTGGATTGGAAAAAATGTTTCTGATCTTACACTTGAAGATGCGGAAAGTTTTCTTACTGCAAAACGTCTGGAAGGCAGGTCTCCTGAAACTCACAATCACTATCGGTCTGCAATCAAGTTCTTATATAAAAAGGTGCTGAAGATTCTCTGGGATGATGACACTGTTCCGGCTATGAAAAGAGAGCGAAATCTTCCTGCCGTTCTGTCCCGCGATGAAATAAATGCAATCATTGACGCCACTCCGAATCTGAAACATAAAGCGATTATTGCAACTATGTATTCTTCCGGATTACGTGTATCGGAGGTCGT